>JBEVFK010000073.1:0-9642 GCA_040512325.1 Mycobacterium sp.
ACGGGGGTGCACGTGGTCCTCACCGATGATCACACCCTACTTGCGTTCGCCGCCGTCGTCCATAGAGCCCTGCGCCACGGCGGCCGCGTGTTCGACACCGGATATGTCGAAGGGGTCTCGGTGCGCGCCGACCAACAGGGCCGCGGCCTGGGCGCCGCGGTCATGGGCCACGCCGAAACCCTCATCCGCGAGCGCCATCAGTTCGGTGCGCTCAACGCCGTCGACAGTGCGGCCGACTTTTATGCCCACCGCGGCTGGCAATCCTGGACCGGCCACACCCAAGCGTTGACTCCGACAGGCGCACTCGTGGATACCTATGACGATGCCGACCGGATCTACGTTCTGACCGTCTCGGAGCCCGAGGAGCTGTTGGACAACGACATTCCGCTGATCTGCGACTGGCGAGACGGAGACCTCTGGTGACAGATCTCCGCTCAGTCGTGTTTTGCCTCGTAGCGCAGTAGCACGGTGCCACCCGGGAAGGTGCGGTTCTCCAGGAGTCGCAGCGAGATCCATGACGGCAGTGTCGGGAAAAAGGGTGTGCCTCCGCCGATGGCGGTGGGGGTGAGCACGAGCCGGAACTCATCCACCAGCCCGGCCTGCACGATCGGCGCGGCCAGCGTCGCGCCGGCCACCTCCAGATTGCCGTCGGTTTCGGCTTTCAGCTGCGTGACCACCTCGACCGGGTCGCCGCGTTCCAGACGGGAGTTCCAGTCGACGGACTCCAGGGTGCGCGAGAACACGACCTTGGGCATGTCGCACCAGATCTGCGCGAAATCGACGATCAGAGGGGTGGCGTCCGGCTCTTTGTCGGCGGTCGGCCAGTACGCGGACATCAGGTCGTAGAGCCGCCGCCCATAGAACGCGAGGGCGGTCTGCCGCTCGAAGTCGTTCCAGTACTGGTGCAGTTCTTCGCTCGGATCGGACCAGTCGATGCTGCCCTGTGCGTCGGCGATGTAGCCGTCCACCGACACGTTGAAGCCATAGATGAGTTTTCCCATGCAGATCAGACTGCACCGGAGGGCAAGACTCATCGCGAAGACACACGAGGTGTCTTCAGATCTTTGTGGAGGTGCCGCGCCCGGGGCGGCAGGTCAGCGTGACACGTCTGCGCGCAGTGACCACCAATCGGCGTCCGCTACGTCCACACTTGATTCTGGCCGCCCCCACACCGAACCAATTGCCTGACAACGCAATGCCATCCACGTCTGCTCGCGTGCACGGCCGGCCAACGGTCGTCTACCGGCCATACGCGCAAGCAGGTTTTGTTGCCCCTCGTCCATGATTCCAGTGAAGGCAATCGCCCCGCTCGCCGGCAACTGATTTTCCGGCGACACGCACTACCGGCTCGGCACACTGCCTCGCTCAGGCGACGTCGCCGCGCCTGACGTCGGCGGTGACCTCACGGCGTCCGGCATCGCTGTGCAGGACGAACCGCACCCGCTTCGGCGTGCCCAGCAGGGTGGAATCGACGACGGTTCCCGAAGTGCCGGGCGGAATCTCCAGATCCTCAGCGATGGTCAGACTCTTCACGGTGATCACTGCGCGCGCACTACTCACCACTGTTCCCCCCGATCCGTGGCCTTCTACCAAGTTGGCACGGAACACTGCGGTCAGTCAATGCATTTTTCGAAGACGGGGAGAGGTCGCTGAATTCTGCTCCAGAGTAGGCACACCCGCCCCGGCGCAGAGCTCGGCGACAGAAACTACTGCAGCGTCGCGCGGAACTCCTTGGCGGCGCCCATCAATTCCTCGACGCGCGACTTCTGAGCGGCGTTCTCGAACACACCGTCTTCTTTGAAATAGGTACCGACCACTGCGCCGTCGGCGATGTCGAGGAGCGCTGCGACATTCTCGGCGCGGACCCCGGTGTTGACGAACACCGGCACCGCACCGGCGGCGGACTTGACCAGTCGGAGTGCGTCGACGTCGGTCGGCGACCCTGCGGTGGCACCGGAGACGCAGATCGCGTCCGGCAAGGTGGCGAACACCGTGGTGCGGGTGATGGAGGCCAGATCGCGCTCGGCCAGATACGTCGCCGACTCGGGGACGATGTTGAACATCAGCTTGACGTCCGACCCGCCGATGCGGGCGCGATGCCGGGCCACTTCGCCGACGTTGGTGTTCCACAGTCCGAAGTCGCTGGCGTACACGCCGGTGAAGATCTCGCGAACGAACTTCGCACCGGTGGCCACCGCCAGGTCGATCGAGGCGCGGCCATCCCAGAGCACATTGACGCCGTAGGGCACCGAGATGTCCGGCAGCAGTTCGGCAATGATCCTGGCCATGGTGATCGCCGTGATCGGTTCGGTCTTCGTCAGGTACGGCAGGCTGAACTCGTTGCTGATCAGGATGCCGTCGACGCCGCCGCTCTGCAGTGCGGCCAGTTCCTCACGGGCGCGGCTGACGACGGCGGCGATGCCGCCCTTGCTGTCGTAGCCGGGGTCGCCGGGCAGGGCGCTCAGATGAAGCATGGCGATGACGGGCTTCCGTACTTCGAAGACCTCGTCGAGCCAGTTGGTGGTCACTTCTCGTGCCTTTCTATCGGGTGAAGAGGGAGGTATGTGGGGTGGACGATCAGTCCATGTACGCGCCGCCGTTCACGGCCAGCGCTTCGCCGGTGATGAACCGGGCATCGTCGGAGAGCAGGAAGGCCACCGCGCGTGCCACGTCCTCGGGCTGCTCGAGCCGGCCCAACGGGGTGTCGGCGATCATCATCTTCTGCACGCCGTCGGTGGACATGCCGCGCAGGTCGGCCTCCCACTCGAGTTCCCGTGACTGCATGGGGGTTTCGACGTAGCCCGGACACACGCAGTTGACGGTGATGCGGTGCTCGCCCAGTTCGTAGGCCATCGCCTGGGTCAGCCCGACGACGCCGAACTTGGAGGCCACGTAGTCGGCGAGGAAGGGCACCCGGCCCTGCTTGCCCGCCATGGAGGCGGTGTTGACGATGGCACCGGCGGTATGGGAGCGCACCATCTCGCGTGCCGCGGCCTGCCCGCAGACGAAGACACCTTTGAGGTTGACGTCCATGGTCTGCTGGTAGCGCTCGACGGGGGCGTCGAGGAAGCGGTGCATGAACGAGATGCCGGCGTTGCTCACCCAGGCGTCCAGTCCGAAGCGGGCCGCGACGTCGGCGGCCACCGCGGCGGCGCTGTCTGCCGAGGTGACATCCAGGCGTGCGGACTCATGGCCGGCGTCCGGATTCGGCAGGGCCGCCGCGACGTCGGCAGCGGCGACCGCGTCGAGGTCGGTCACCACCACACGCCAGTCCCGTTGCGCCAGGGTGCTCGCGATGGCGCGTCCGATACCGGATCCTGCGCCGGTCACCACGACTGTCTTGGTCATCAGTGCTTCGTTCCTATTCGTTGTCGTCAGCCAACAAGGCGTTGGCCGGTGTGTGAGTCGAAAAAATGTGCGGCGCCCGGGCGGGCCGCGAGATCAACCCGGGTGCCCTCGGCGATGCCGGAGAGCCGCGAGGTCTCCACGACACTGGTCAGCGGTGTGCCGTCGGCGTCGATGGTGACGATGGCCCGGGGGCCGAGATGCTCGATCAGACTGACCCGCACTGCAGTGTCATTGTCAGCGACGGTGGGGATCAGGTCATCGGGCCGGATGCCGACCGTCACCGGTCCGCGGGCGGTGGCCGCCTCGATGGGCATCGTGACACCGCTGGGGAGGGTCAGTATCCCGTCGGTCAGCTCACCGTCGATGAGGTTCATCTTCGGGCTGCCCACAAACGTCGCGACGAAGGTGTCCACCGGGCGGGCATACACCTCCTGGGGAGTGCCCTGCTGGGCGATCTGGCCGTCCCGCATGACGACCATGCGGTCCGAGAGCGTCATCGCCTCTTCCTGGTCGTGGGTCACGTACACCGAGGTGATGCCGAGCCGTCGCTGAATCTGTAGCAGTTCGGTTCTGGTCTCGACCCGCAGCTTCGCATCGAGGTTCGAAAGGGGTTCGTCGAACAGGAACACCGCCGGCTCCCGGATGATCGCCCGGCCGATCGCCACCCGCTGCTGTTGCCCGCCGCTGAGGTCTTTGGGCTTGCGGGCCATGAGCTGGCCCAGGCCCAGGGATTCGCCGATCTCTCCTGCCCGCGTCAGCGCGTCCCGTCGCGGTGTCTTGGTCGCGCGCAGGGGAAACGCGATGTTCTCGGCGACGCTCAGATGCGGGTACAGCGCGTAGTTCTGGAACACCATCGCGATGTCCCGTTCCCGCGGCTGCAGGTGGGTGACGTCGCGGTCACCGATGCTGATGGTGCCCGATGTCACTGTCTCCAGCCCGGCCAGCATCCGCAGCGAGGTCGACTTTCCGCAGCCGGAGGGCCCGACCAGCACCGTGAAGGTACCGTCGGGTAGTTCCAGATCCAGGTCGCTGACCACGGACGTGGTTCCGTACGCCTTGTTGACGCCGGAGAATCGGACGGTTGCCATGGAGCGCGAATCACCAACCCTTGCTTAGAATTTCACCGCGCCGCCGCTGATTCCCTGCACCAGCTTGCGCTGGATGAAGAAACTCGCGATGACGACGGGGACCACGGCGATGAGGATCGCCGCGCTCATCGAGCCGATCTGCACTCCGCGGAATGTGTTGAAACCTGCGATGGCCACCGGCAGGATCGCCGATTTTCCCGGTGCCAGGATCAGGCCGTAGAACAGATCGTTCCACGACAGGGTGAAACCGAAGATCGCCGCGGCGCCGATGCCGGGGAAGACCTGCGGCAGAACCACCAGCCGGAACGCGGCGAACCGGCTGAACCCGTCGACCTGAGCCTGTTCCTCCAGCGAGCGGGGGACTGCCTCGAAAAAGCCGATCAGGAACCAGGTGACCACGGGCAGAACGAAACTCAGGTGCGAGAAGATCACCGGGATCAGCGTGTCGGTGAGTCGCAGCGCGTACGCCATGGTCAGGAACGGGAACACCAGCACGGCGGGGGGCAGCACCTGCGCGGCCAGCATCCCGAACCGGGTCAGCGTGCCGCCGGCGCGGTAGCGGGCGATGGCATAGGCGCCCATGCTTCCCACCACGACGCTGATGCCGACGGTGACCAGGGCCACCAGGGCACTGCGACCCGCGGCGCCGAGGATCCCGGAGGTCAGGACGTTGCGCCAGCTGTCGAAGTCGGGGGTGAACACGAACAGGAATGGATCATTGAGCTGCTCACCGGTTTTCACGCTCGCCAGGGCGATCCACAGGATGGGGAAGGCCACCGTGATGCCCGCCGCCCACAGCAGCGTCACCCGAAGCGCGGTGACCACATTCGACCGGGTCATCGCGTTTTCGCCCTCTCCATCCGGCGGAACGCGACCACGATGACGGCCAGCACCAGGACCAGGACGACGAACGCCATCGCCGACGCGGAACCCAGCCGGAAGAACTGAATCCCGGTCTGGTAGATGAAGTACTGCAAGGTCTCGGTCTCGGTACCGGGACCGCCCCGGGTAGTGGCGAACACATACTCGAAGACCTTCATCGCGTCCAGACTCCGCAGCAGGATCGCCACCACCAGGACCGGGGCCAGCAGCGGCAACGTCACTCGGCGCAGCACATAGAGACCGCTGGCACCGTCGACGCGCGCCGCATCCAGCGGTTCCTTCGGGATCGACTCCAGCCCGGCAAGCAGCAGCAGAACCATGAACGGTGTCCACTGCCACACATCGATGAAGGCGAGAGTGAACAGCGCCTTGCCGGGCCCGAAGAAGTCGTAGTCGAGACCGATCGTGTGCAACATCGCCGGAATCGCGCCGAGTTGGTCGTTGAGCAGGAAGCGGAAGGTCAACCCGACGGCGATGGGGGTGATGAACATCGGCGCCAGCAGCATCGAGCGGGTGAGATCTTTGGCCCATTTCTGCTTTTGGAGCGCCAACGCCAGCGCGAGTCCGATGACGAGCTCGAGGCCGACGGCCACCAGCACGTAGAGCGCCGTGGTGCCGAAGGAGTTCCAGAACGCCCCGTCGCCGAAGGTCGCGACAAAGTTGTCCGCGCCCACCAGATTCGGCGCTCCGCGATCGGTGAGCTTGTAATCGGTGACGCTCAGATACGCGGCGTAGACGAGGGGGAAACCGACCACCCCGACAAAAAGAGCGACGAGGGGGGTGACCATGCCGTGTTGGAATTTCAGGGGGGATTTCACGGGAGGTCTTCGCTCCTTTCGCGGGGTGGTCGGTTCATGAGGGGCTGCCGGCCCGGTCGATGGGGGGAGTCGGCCGGGCCGGTGACTCAGCCCTGGATCTTTTCGGCTTCGGCCTGGGCAGCCGCCAAGGCGTCGTCGACGCTCTTGGTGCCGGCCACTGCCTCGTTGAGTTCGGTGCCGACGGCCTGGATCATCTCCTCGCCGCTGGGGCCCTGGCTCAGGGGCGCCGCATTGCCGAGCAGCTGCTCGACGGTCTGGTAGTACTCGGCGCCGAAGCGGCCTTCGAGCACGGCCGGGTCCTGCAGCGTGCTCTGCCGGATGGCGGCGCCGCCCTTTTCGGTGCGGATGACGTCGTTCGGCTTCGAGGTGATCCACGACGCGAACGCCCACGCGGCGTCGGAGGTCGCGGAGTTGGCCGGGATGGCCCAGCTCCACGCGCCCAGCACCTGCTTGCCGCCTGGGATGGTGGCCAGCTTGATCTTGCCTGCCGCGGGGCCGGAGCCTTCTTCGTTGAGCGCAGGCAGCTGCCAGTTGTAGTTGATCATCGAGGCGGACTGATTGGCCGACACCGAGCGTTGCGCCTCGTCCATGCTCCAGTTCAAACTGTTTGCGGGCGCGGCATTCTGGTAGGTGTCGATGTAGGCCTCGAGTGCCCGCTTGGCCTCCGGGGTGTTCAGCGTGATCTTGCCGTCGGCGTCGTAGATCGAGCCGCCGGCCGCGAAAAGCCAGTTGCCCCACTCTTCGAAGATCTTGTAACCACGCTGCGGCTGCATCGCGATGCCGGCGCGGTCGGGGGTCTTGAGGGCCTTGCTGGTGGTCACCAGTTCGTCGAGCGACGTGGGCACCGCCAGGTTGGCCGCGGCGAGATCATCGGTGTTGTACAGGTAGCCCAGCGCGTAGTTGTAGAACGGCACGCCGTAACGAACCCCGTCGACGGTAGTGATGTCGGTCAGCGGCTTGAAGAAGTCGGCATCGTCATAGTCCGGGGTGCTGTCGATGCGGGCATCGAGCGGCTGCAGGAAGTCGGCGTTGGCGAAGTCGACCACCCACGGGTTGTCGACCACGATCAAATCGTAGGTGGGTGAGGAGGACTGGAACGACGAGACCAGTTTGTCGCGCATCTGGTCGAAGGTCAGACTCTCGATGTTGATCTCGACATCGGGGTAGTCCTTGTTGAAGTCGGCCACCATCGACTGCACGATGTCGGTGTCCGGAACGTTCTCCATCAGGATGCGCACGGTGCCGGAGACGTCGGCGGACACCTCGCCGGTTCCGGTGGCCTCGGCCTGCTCGGGTCCGCCGCTGCCGGCGCACCCGCTCAATGTCAGTGCAGCTGTGGCCAGCAGAGCGAGCGCGGCGGAGCCGAAGCGTTTCCCGCTCCGCCGGGAAGTGGGGATTCTCATTGCAGCTGTGATCCTTTCGTGGTGACTCATCGGGTATTGCGGGCGATCGCGTGGGAGATGGGGGTCATGGCGGTACCGAGCTCGCGCCACGTCGCATAGGCCGCGTCGTAGGCGTCCCGCCGTACCGGATCCGGGACGTAGGGGGAGTCGAGAGTGATGAATCGCGCCGCATCCGACCAGTCGTCGAGCGCGCCCACCCCGATGGCCGCGATCACCGCCGCACCGAGAGAGGCGCCGGGATGGCCGCGCACCGGCAGCATCTCGTGACCGAGGACGTCGGCGTGGATCTGTTTCCACAGAGTGGATTTGGATCCGCCGTTGGTGATCATCACCCGGTGCAGCGGAATGCCGATGTCGCCGAACACCTCAACATGGTGGCGGAACCCGAACGCGATGGCTTCCAGCACCGAGCGGTACATGTCGGCCCGGGTGTGGCCCAGGTGCAGGCCGGCGAACACGCCGCGCAGATTCGGATCGTGGATCGGGCTCTTCTCACCCAGGAAGTACGGCAGGCACAGCACTTCAGCCGGTGCCCGGCTTGCGGCTTCGTCGTCCAGGCCGGCGAGATCAGGGCCGCCGACGAGTGCCTGGAACCACCGGATCAAGCTGCCGCTGGTGGCCATACAGCCATTGGGAAGCCAGTGCCCGGGAACCGGATGGGCATCCAGATAGAGCCGCTCGTCGACCACCTGGGTATCGCTGGCGACCAGGATGTCGCCGGCGCCGCCGAGTTTCACCAACGCATCACCAGGATCGTTGACCCCGGCTGCGAACGCCGACAGCACGTGGTCAGCACCACCGACCACCAGCGCTGTGCCCGCTACCAGACCGGTGGCCTCCGCGGCCGCAGCGCTGATTTCGCCGACCCGGGTGCCGGGCCGATGGACGGGGGCCAGGGTGACGGGATCGATTGCTGCGGCGCGTAATACGGCCTCGGCGATATCGCCGTCGATGGTGAACAGTCCCGACTCGAGGGCCCAGTTCTGTTCGACGTGTACCGGAGCGCCCAGCGCCGACAGCACCCAGTCATAGGAGCCGACCCAGTGCGCCGTGCGGGCGTAGACGTCGGGTTCGTGGTCGCGCAGCCACACGATCGTCGGTGCCACCGACTGCTGGGTGAGCGCGGAACCAGTGAGCGTCACCAGGTTCACGTCCGCCAGCCTCGTCGCGAGGTCGGTCACCTCGCGATGTGCCCGCGCGTCATTCTGGAGAATGGCGTGGCGCAACGGCTTTCCCGCGCTGTCGACCGGGATGACGGCGGGCACCATCCCGGACGTCGCGACCGCGGCCACGGCGTCGGGGGACACGCCGCTGGTGGTCAGCACCTCGCGGATGGACTCGAGCACGTTGCGGTGCCACTGCGCGGTGTCGGCCTCGGCGAACCCGGGTGCGGGGGAGTGCAGCGCCGTCTCCCGGGCTGCGGTCGCGACGATGCCGCCCAGGGTGTCCAGCAGCACCGTCTTGGTGCCGGTGGTGCCGATGTCGATCCCGATGGTGTAGGGGGCCGTGCGGTTCGACATCACCGGGCATCCTCCGAAACATTCTGTTCCGCAACACAAATGACCTCGACGCCGGCGGCGCGTGCCGACACCAGGGTGGGATGCTCCGGTGGACCGTCGGTGACGATGATCTGGATCTTGGACAGTGCGGCGATGCTGACGAAGGTGACCCGGCCGAGCTTGCTGCCGTCGGCGGCGACGATCACCCGGTCGGCGCGCTTGCTCGCAGCTCGCTTGACCCGGCTTTCGGCCTGGTGGTAGTCGGAGATTCCCCGCTCGCCGTCGATCCCGGCCACGCCCATCACATAGGTGTCGCAGTTGTAGTTGGCCAGGGTGTCCTCGGCGGTGGGGCCGATCAAGCTCAGCTCGCCGGTGCGGAGTTCACCGCCGGTGAGCACCACCGTGGTGTCGGGTTCGTCGACGAGCGCCAGTGCGGCCAGCACGCTGGGCGTCACCACGGTCAGAGCCAACCCGCGGCCTTGCAGGGAGTGGGCGACGGCCAGTGCGGTGCTGCCGGAGTCCAGGATCAGAGTCTCGTTCGGGCCGATCAGGTCGGCCACGACATCGGCGATGTGGTTCTTCTGCTGCGCACCGTCGGCCATGC
>JBEVFK010000074.1:0-12078 GCA_040512325.1 Mycobacterium sp.
GCAGGATCGCCACGATCAGCGCCGCGCGTCAGGACGCCGGCGCTGGCGGTTCGCGATGAGCGCCGCCGCCGTAGACCGGCAATATGCCGTCGAAATGCACGGAGTGCACAAGTCCTTCGGCGTTGTGGAGGTGCTGCGCGGCATCGACCTGCGGATTCGCCGCGGCGAGGTGACGGCCATCCTGGGCCCCTCGGGCTCGGGAAAGTCCACCCTGCTGCATGGCCTGGCCGGCCTCCTCGGCGGCGCCGAGGAGGGACAGGAAGCCGGACGCCTGCTCGTCGACGGCGCCCGGCCGGCGGAGCAACGCGCGCGCATCGGCATGGTGCTCCAGGACCCGGACTCGCAGGTGATCCTGTCCCGAGTCGGCGACGACGTGGCCTTCGGCATGGAGAACTTCGCCGTCCCCCGCACCGAGATCTGGCCCCGCGTCCGGGAGGCATTGCGATCTGTGGGCCTGAATCTTCCACTGCTGCACGATACTTCGCAGCTTTCCGGCGGACAGAAGCAACGCCTGGCCTTGGCCGGGGTGCTGGCCATGAGCCCGCGACTGATTCTGCTCGACGAACCGACGGCCAATCTCGATCCGGCCGGTGTCATCGAGGTCCGCGACGCGGTCACCGCCGTCGCCGACCTGACCGGCGCCACCGTCGTCGTCGTCGAACATCGCACAGGAGTCTGGCTACCCGTCATCGATCGTGTCATCGTCCTGGGCGCCGACGGCCAGGTCAATGCCGACGGATCTCCGGCACAGACGATCCAGCGGGAACGCGACCATCTGGTGCGCTCGGGCATCTGGGTGCCCGACGCACCTGCCCCCCACCTCACCCGACGCCCGAGCGCCGCCGCGGAACCGCTGCTGGTTGCCGCGGACCTGTCCGTGGGATACCGGACGGGTCCGCAGGTACGCGGCGGGCTCGACTTCGGCCTCGCCCCGGGCCGGATCACGGCCGTGACCGGCCCGAACGGCGCGGGCAAGTCGACACTGGCGCTCACCCTGGGCGGCCTGTTGCCGCCGCGCGGCGGCACCCTCGAAGCCCACACCGCGTTCGCGCCGACACCGAAGAATCTCCAACCGATCCGGTGGCGGTCCAAAGAGCTCCTCACCCGCATCGCGAGCGTCTTCCAGGACCCGGAGCATCAGTTTCTCGCCGCCACCGTCCGCGACGAGATCACCCTGGGACCCAGGGCGCTCAAAGGCGACGCAGACGAGATCGGCCCTCGGGGCGACGCTCTGCTCGACCGGCTGCGCCTGGCCCACCTCGGCGACCGAAACCCCTACACGCTCTCCGGCGGGGAGAAGCGCCGGTTGTCGGTCGCGACGGTGTTGATGACACGACCACACCTCATCGTGCTCGACGAGCCGACATTCGGGCAGGACCGCCGCACCTGGGAGGAACTCATCCATCTGCTGGCCGAGATCGCAGACGACGGAACCGCCGTCGTGGCCATCACCCATGATGCCGAGTTCGTCGACCTCCTCGCCGACCACCGGATCGAACTCGCGTGACGTCGGTCGAGGTTCGGAGTTCCGGGGTGAACCCCGTCGCGAAGCTGCTGACGGCCACCGTGATTGCCGCCGCCCTGGTTCTCAGTGTCGATTGGGTCTCCGCACTCACAGCGCTCGTGCTGGAAATCCCCCTCTTCCTGGCGCTCGGAGTTCGCCTGCGGCCCTTCTTGATCCGCGGTGCACTGCTCACTGTCGCGGCCACCCTGACTGCGCTGACCAACCTGCTCTACGGTGAGCCGAGCGGCACCGTCTACTGGCATTTCCTGCTGATCAACATCAGCGACGGGTCCATCGAGCTGGCGCTGGCGATGTTCGTGCGCATTCTGGCCATTGCCCTGCCCTCGGTGTTGTTGTTCCTCGACGTGCAGCCGACGGAGCTGGCCGACGGCCTGGGTCAGGTACTGAGGCTGCCTGCTCGTTTTGTCGTCGGGGCGCTGGCCGGTCTGCGTCTCGTCGGACTCTTGCGCCAGGACTGGCAGTACCTGGGTTATGCCCGTCGGGCGCGCGGTGTGGCCGACCACGCCCGGGTGCGCCGTGTCCTCGGTCAGGCGTTCGCCCTGCTGGTGTTCGCGGTGCGCCGGGGATCGAAGCTCGCCACCGCCATGGAGGCGCGCGGATTCGGGGCGTATCCGACCCGCACCTGGGCGCGGCCGTCATCATTCGGATGGCGTGAGGTCGCCCTGATCAGCGCCGGTGTGGCGATTGCCGCCGCGGCTGTGAGCGTGTCGATCGCCGCAGGCACGTGGGACTTCATCGGCGGGCGTTGACGCCTGTCGGCGGCGCTGTAGGGCCGACCGATACCGCAACGATAGCCTTACTGTGACCTTATTTTGTCCTTATGATTCTTAATTTCTGCGGTACGGTGGGGTTTCGGCAGTGACGGAAGGAACTCAAATGGGACACCCACCCGCACGAATCGTCCTGGTGACCGGTGCGTCGAAAGGGGTCGGAGCCCAGGTGGCACGGCGACTCGCCGGCCCCGCCACCCACGTCGTCGTCAACTACCGTCATGACGCCCGCCGCGCGAATGCTCTCGCCGCCGCCATCCGCGACGCCGGTGGTCACGCCTCCACATTGGCCGCCGACATCTCGGATGCCGGAGAAACCACAGCGATGATCCGATCCATCGCCGATCGGTTCGGCCGACTGGACGCCATGATCCTCAACGCATCGAGTGGCCTCGTGCCGGATGCCGACCCCGGCGACGCCATGCGCGTCAACCGGGATGCCCAGCGGCGCCTTGCCCTGCTCGCCCTGCCGCTGATGCCGGCCGGCGGGCGCATCGTGTTCGTCACCAGCCACCAGGCCCACTTCTTCCCCAACAAGGCAGTGCCGAAGGGGTATGCCGGGGCGGCCGCCAGCCAGCGGGCGGGCGAAACCGCTCTGTACGCCTTGCGGTCGAAGTTCATCCACGCCGGTATCCAGTTCACCGTGGTCTCCGGCAACATGGGCGAGGTCACCGCCTTCGTCGGACCGCCGCGACGGCATCAGTCCGACCACTTCGCCGCGGCGATCGCCGACTCCGCCAACACGCCAGGAACTCCCGGCGTTGTCTACGTCGGCGGAGCCGACCACCTGATGCCCGTCTGATCAGGCAGGCTGGAACAGTCGAGGTTCCAGCCAGGCACCGGTCTTGAACCGGTCCGCCGACTTCGCAGCGGCCAGCACCCCGAGATCCACCAGCGGCTCGAGAATGATCACCGTCATATAGGCCACGCTGAATGTCGCGATGCTGCTGAATGTTTCGACTGACAAGCCCTGGCCGTACACCGCCCAGAACGCCACCCAGGAGACGATCCCGGCCTGATAGGCCGCCGACAGAGTCAACGCCTGGCGGTACTTCAGTTTCACATAGGGAGTCTCCGGCGCGATCGTCTTGTGCGCCACGAACTGCAGGGCGAACAACGGCACCAACAATGTGGTCATGTTCATGCCGTACTGCGGCAGGTCGATGGGAGCAAGAAGCAGACCCTGTACGAGCAGGCCCAGTGCCAGCCCGACCGCGGCCGGCGCCGCGCCGAACAGGAGGAACAGCGTGGACCCGAGGATCAGATGTACCTCGGACACTCCCACCGGGAAATGCGGGAACACTTCGAAGAACGCGAACACCGCCGCCGTTGTCGCGACGGTGCCCAACAGCATCGATACCGGCCCGCGCTCCTTGACGTGCTTCCACGCCAGCGTCAAGGCGTACGCACCGGCCCCTCCCGCGGTCGCATAACTCAGGGCGATCTTCGCGCCGTCGACTATTTCCGGTTCGATATGCATTGACTGTCCTGTCTTTTCGGTGAAATCAGTGGTGGTCGTCGTCGTGCACGTCGTGATCGGCCTTCTCCATGTCCACCGGCAGAACCAGCAGCTGGCGTTGATCGACGACGTGCTCGAGTGCGGCGACCCAGTGGTCGTAGTACTCCCATTCGCCACGGGCGGGGGCCGGTGCCGCTTCCCACTGCCCGATCGTGTCGATCAGACTCTGCTGGAACTCGCTCCAGGGGTAGTGACCGAACTCCGACAGTGCCAGCGCCAGACCGAACGCCCGCCGCTGCCAGTCATGGTCGAATGCCGGTGCGGCCTGGTCGGTGGTGCAGGTGTTGTGCAGGTTCATGCCGACTGTCCTGCCAGGGCGACACCGATCATCGACTCGGTGGTGACCAGCTCCATGAGCTGGGCTTCGGTGAACTCTTCAGTGCCAGAGGGCCGCTCGGGAATCACGAACCACCTCGAATGGCCGCTGGAATCCCAGACCTTGATCTCGGTGGTGTCGGGGAGCTCGAGCCCCACCTCGGTCAGTACGGTCCGGGGTTCCCGGGCGGCACGGGCCCGGAACACCGGATCCTTGTACCAGTACGGCGGCAGCCCCAGCACCGGCCAGGGGAAACACGAACACAACGTGCAGATGACGACGTTGTGCACCCCGGGAGCATTGGCAACGGCCTGCAGATGTTCTCCCTCGGCGCCCGCCATCCCCTCGGGCAGGTCCAGCTCGGCCAGGGCGGCCGGGGTATCGACGACCACCCGGGCCGCGAAATCGGGATCGGTCCAGGCCTTCACCACGATCTTCTGACCGTTCAAAGGCGTCATCTCGGATTCGAAGTAGGCCAGCACCTTGTCGACCGTCTGGCCGGTGATGACACCCTTCTCGATGAGCAGCCGTTCCAGGGCGGCAACCCGGTCGGCGCTGAAGTCCTCGCGATCGGACGGGTAGGAAAATTGGTCGGTCACTGATGCTCCTCGATGGGTTGGAGATAGGCCTCGAACAGTTCGGCGTAGAGAGCGTTGGCTCCGGGTTCGGCGCGCGGGCCCCAGAGCTCTTCCGGGGTGAACTCGACGATGTAGATCGGCATCGGGTCGCCGACGCCGTCACCGGTACGGACGAAGTAGCCGTAATCGCCTTCGAAAACCCTTTGGACCGTGCCGGTTCGGCTGCGCAGATAACCGGGCAGCCGGGTGTGCGCAGCGGCCGGGACGTCGGCGACCACCACCTGCTGGCCCACGGCGAACTGTGGATGCGCCACATCGCGACGCGGGCTGTCGCCGCGGCGCAGATAGTCGATCACCTGGTCGTCGATCGCGGTGTCGCCCACCTCCGCGGTCGATCCGGATTCGCCCAGCCGGGCGCGGATCTCGTCCTCCGACACGTAACCCTTGTCGATGAAGAACTGCGTGATTCCACCGAGCCACTTCTCGTAGTAGCGAAACTTGAAGTAGTCGAACGGATTCATCGCTTCGGCGCCGGTCCGCAGGTCCGCCCACGTCCATTCCTCGCGGAACGTCGTCGGGACCTCGGTGATCGGATACTGCGGCAGGGCCGAGTCCAGATGCTTGCTCAGACCCATCATGGCCACGTGGATGCCGAAGATCCGTTTCTCCCAGTCTTCGACGAACACCCGCTTCTCCAGGTTCAGCGGCTGGGGTAGGCCCTCGAGGCCGCCCAGATAGTGCTGCAATTTCATGCCGGTGCTCCTTCGGTATCCGAACGGCCGGCCGGGACCGTTCGCGTCATCAGATTGGCCAGTAACTCAGAGGCGATGCCGAACGTCGCGCCGATCAGGCACGCACACGCGGCCACGAGTCCGGGATGGGAAATGCTGGTGGCCACCACCAGTTGCCCGGTGCCCGCCACGGTCGAAACTGTCGATGCGAACCCGACCACCACGGCCGGTGTGGTGGAAAGCAGGCCGATCCAGGACGCCTGCACCATGAGTGCGCTGCCGACGCCCACGGCGATGGCCGTGACGGTGAGTCCGCCTCCCATCAGATGAGCCGCGAACAGACTGGCGCAGGCGATCACCACCCCCACCCAGTTCGACAGCACCGAACGCACCCAGCCGGAGGGTCCGCCGCCGACGAAGAAGAACGACGCCCAGGCCAGGAACACCACCCAGATCGGAACGGTGATGACAGTGGCCGTGAACGCCACCGCCACCCCGCCGAGCACCCCGATGCTCAACGTGAGCGCAGATCGCGAATCCATACAGTTCCACCTTGTCCAGTCGAGACAATCGAGCCGTGCTGCTCGCGAACAACGTTGCGGCCAAGGTGTTTCGACGGTGTAACTTGGAGTTTGCGTCTCCTCTCTGCGCTGGACATCTCTTGCGCAGAACAGGACATCGCCCTGCCGGACAACCGGACCCGGACAGGACCGGGGCGAATCCGGACATCGTCGCGCACAGAGTTCCCGTTCCGGCGACGCTTACCCAATGTGTCATGAAAGTGACCGCGGGCCACGTCGCATCGCGGTGCTGGTATTCGACGGTGTCCGCACCCTGGACCTCACCGGTCCGTTGGAAGTGTTCGACGTGGCCCGGACGCTGGGCTGCTCGTACACCATCGGGCTGTATTCGACCTCGGATTCGACGTCGATAACCTGCTCGTCCGGGCTGACCTTCCACGCGATCCCGGCCTCGACGTTGGGCGCCGACATCGACACCCTACTGGTGCCCGGTGGCGACTGCCTGGTCTCTGATGCTGTGCCGCAACACCTTCGACGGGTCATCAGCCTGCACGCCGGGAGTGCGCGCCGGGTGGCGTCCATCTGTGCCGGATCGTTCGCGCTCGCCTCGGCCGGCCTGCTGAATGGCCGGCGGGCCACCACCCATTGGCGTCACCTCGACACGCTGGCGGCGCGCCATCCCTCGACGATCGTCGAGCGGGAGTCGGTGTACACCCGCGATGGCGCCCTCTGGACGTCTGCAGGCGTGGCGTCCGGAATAGACCTCGCGCTGGCTCTGGTCAGTGATGACCACGGCGCCGCGGTGACGCAGGAGATCTCCAAGGACATGGTGGTACTCAGTCGGCGGATGGAAGGCCACCCGCAGATCTCCGTCGCCGCCAGGACACCGCGGCCCAAACACCCTGAGCTCGAACGGTTGTTGGCGACCGTGAACGCCGACCCGGCCGCCCACTACGATCTGGACACCGTGGCAGGCCAGATCGGCGTCAGCCCACGTCATCTCTCCAGGCTGTTCAAGGCGCAGACCGGCGTGACGTTGCGTCAGTACGTGCACGACGTCCGGTTGGAGAATGCCATCAGCCTGGTACTGGCCGGCGAGTCGTTCCACGCCGCGGCCCGGCGGAGCGGGCTTCGTGACGGGGCCAGGGTTCGGGACCATCTCTCCGCCCACCGCGTCCCGGCCTGACCTATTGGTGAATACCGGTGGTGCGGAAGCGACTTCGGTACGTGCCAGGTGAGATGCCGAGATTGCGGCGGAAGGTCCGGCGCATCGTGCCCGTCGTCCCGAAACCCGCGCGCCGGGCCACCACCTCCTGGCTGTGATCAGCGGTGGCGAGAAGGACTTTGGCGGCCTCCATGCGGGCCTGCTCGACGAACCGGGCCGGCGTCATCCCGACCTGCTCGCGGAACACCCGCACCAGATGCCGTTCACTGACCGCGGCGCGCTCTGCCAGTGACGCTATCGAGTGGTCGGCACCGGGGTCGGAGATCACCGAATCGACGATGCCCCGCAGGCCTTCGGTCACCGTGAGCGCAGATTGGGCCCAGACGCTGAACTGCGCCTGTCCACCGGGACGCTGGAGGAACACGACCATCCAACGGGCCACTCGGCGTGCCACATTCGGTCCGTAATCACTCTCGACCATGGCCAGTGCCAGGTCGATACCGGCCGTGATTCCCGCGCCGGTGATGAACGATCCGTCCTGCACGAACAGCGAGTCCGGGTCCACCACCACCTTGGGATAGTTGCGCGCCAGCTCCTGGCAGTGCGCCCAGTGCGTAGTGGCACGACGGCCGTCCAACAGGCCCAGCGCCGCGAGGACGAACGCGCCCGTGCACACCGACGCCACCCGCCGGGCCCGCGGTGCGAGCTCGCGCACCATGGCGACGGCATCGACCACGGAATCCGGTGTGGGTTCTTCCGGGATGTCGTGGAGCCCGGCTGTGAACGTGAAACCGGCCGGAACTCCGCCCGGCACCAGCAAGGTGTCGAACGACCGGGGTACCTCGGCCAGCGAGACGTCCACCTCCAGCGTCGCGAAGGCCGTCGTTCCCACCGGCGCCCCCGTCGGCGAGGCCAGCAGCACGGTGTAGTTCGCCCCGAAATCATTGGCGCGGGCGAAGATTTCGAGCGGCGCCGCCACGTCCTGCAGGGTCACTTTGTCGTACAGCGCGAACACGACCGTGCGCGCGGTGGGCGTCGGCCTCACGGGTTCCCTGGAATCGTCGGCCACGTGTCCGAGACTGCCCTTCCGCTACATCGACGACGGAGGCCGAGTGCTATCCGAGTGTCGGATCACAGTAGCGGGTGTCTATTACCGGGAAGTTGCGCTGCCGCGAAGGGTTTCGCCTGTGGGCCGCTCAGGTCAAAGCTGTTGTTTCACTGGCGCTTGCAGAGTCCACGGCAGGCGAATAGTCGGGCAGCCGCAAGCCGTCGGCCGCCACGGTGACAAATCGTTTGCCGACCAGTTTCATGGCGACTTGGGCGGCTGGGCTGGCGACCACCCGGGCGCCGGCGTGTAGGGCGCGGATACCGCTCCGGGTGCGGGGATTGGCTCGGCGCAGCACGCTCATCCGCACGGGTGGGGTGGCGTCGATGAGGTTCGTCCGCATGAATTGCTCGTAGTTGGCGAGGGCGGTGGGTTGGTCGTCGGTGCGGGACAGTTCACCGGCCATCACGTAGGCCCCGATCAACGCCAGACTGGTGCCGACGCCGCCGAAGGTGGCATTGCAGAAGGCGGCGTCACCGAGCAGCGCGATGCGGCCCTTGCTCCAGACCGGCGTGCTCACCTGGCCGACGGCGGAGAAGTAGAGCGATGCACCCTGATCGAGTTCGGCAAGGATGCGTGGCGCCGCTCCGCCCACGTCGGCGAAGGTGCGGCGCAGGATGGCGATCTGATCGTCCACGTGCAGGGCTTCGAGACCGCGCACGTCGGAGATGAAGGTCAAGATGGCGCGGGTGGTACCCAGGTTGTCCGGCCTGGTGTGCACCGCGCGGGAACCCGTGACGTGCTGCCAGTTCCACCACTGGTCGTCGGTGTCGGTGCGGGGAATGGTGACGTAGGCGAAGTACATGCCGAGATCGTTGATCTCGGCCGTCGTCACGTAGCTGCGCGACCGAGAGCGCAGGCCCTCGGCGATGACGACGAGGTCGGCGTCGAGGACCGTACCGTCCCGCAGCGCGACACTGACGTGGTCGCCCCGGTCGGTGAGGTCGGCGATCTCGTTGTCGAAGCGGTAGTCGGTGCTGTGGCGCGAATGCTCGATCAGGATGCGGGACAGTTCTCCGCGCAGGATCTCCAGTTCCGCTGTGGGGCCGTCGATTTCCCCCGGGGCACTCATGGGGAACTGTGCCGCAGGCGCGCCGTTCTCGTCGAGGAAGCGCATCCCGATCTCCCCGGTGTTGGCGGCGCGGAGGTCCTTTTCGATACCCATGCGACGGGCCACCTCGCGCGCGGCACCGCGCACGTCGACGTTCTGTCCCTCATCGCGTCGCTCGGGAAACCGCTCGACCACGGTGGTCCGCCAGCCGCGGGCGCTCAACTGATGGGCCAGTGCGGGTCCGGCAATACCCGCTCCGGAGATGACGGCGTGGCGACTCATGGTTGTCACTCTTTCGTTTTGGCTTTGCGACGTCAATCCCGTAGCACTACTAATTAGATTTCCGTAATACTTGACGGCGGAATCCCCGTCGGAGGCGATGTGAAACACGAACGTGACGAGTCCGGCCACTGGCTGGCCGGACTCAGTGACCCCATGCTGTCGCTGCGGGAGTTCCTGACCGCCCACGATGAACTTCAGCGGCGTCAGGCGCGGCGCCTGGGCATCAACGTCACCGACATGCAGGCCTTGCGGTTACTGGTCGTCCACGGACCGTCCGGTCCGACCGAGTTGGCCCGCCGGCTGGAACTGCGGACCGCGTCGGTGACGGCACTCTTGGACCGCCTCGAGGCGGGCCGGTTCATCGCGCGCACCCGAGATCACCCCGATCGGCGACGGGTGACGGTCCGGGCGCTGCCGCATGCGGCAGACCTGCTGTTCGACACCTGGGCGCCGATCGCGCGTGCCATGGACGACGTCGGCCACCGCCTCACGCGGCCCGAACAGCAGGCCGTGCGCTTGTTCCTCGACGAGATCACCGCCGTCATCGCCCCGGCCGGCGAGGGAAGCTACCTGGGAGGTAATTGAGGACAACGGTGTCGGGGGCGACGATCAGTCCCATGCCCGATTCCGTACCCGCCTACGCGGTGGCTTATCTGCGTAACGTCGAACTCGGCGACGACGTGTTCCGCTACATGCGCGAAATCGACGACACGCTGGCGCCTTTCGGCGGCACGTTCATCATTCACGGCGGCGACGCCGACGTTCGCGAGGGCGACTGGGGAGACGGTGCACTGGTGGTGATCCGCTTTCCGGACATGGCCTCCGCGGCGGGCTGGTACGACTCCGAGGACTATCAGCGCATCCTGCCGTTGCGGTCCTCGCACTCCGATTCCACCACCGCACTCGTTCGAGGTGTGGCCGCCGGCCACACCGGCGCGAAGCGCGTCGCCGAATTGCTCGGGCGCTGACTCACTCTTCTTCGCTGCGCCCCGCCAGGGAGGTGTAGTTCTCCTGCACCGTCTCGCCGTGTTGATTCGAGATGCGGCTGCGCAGCGTCAGCACGTCTGCCCCGAACGCTTGCCTGAGCGAGTCGATGCGGATGTCGCAGTAGAGCCGGTCTCCGGCCCGGATGGGACGCAGGACGGTGAAACCTTGTTCGGCGTGGATCACCTTCTCGTCCATGATCGGAATGCCCGCGTGCTCGAAGAAGGCCAGCTGGGCCCGGTATCCGAAGATCGAGACGAGTGTCAGCGGTGCCAGAATCGCGTCGTAACCGAGAGTGCGGGCGGCGATGTCATCGAAATACGCGGCGTCCTCGTTCTTGACCGCCTTGGCGTACTCCCGGATCGTCTCCCGGCCGACGAGGTAGTAGTCGGGATGCCGGTAGGTCATGCCGACGATGTCCGGTGATAGGGCCACGACTGTGGAATCTACCGGTGTCACGAACCTGATTTCTGCGAGGTTTCGGCCGGGTCCCCGGGGGAACATCCGTACAGGTGTTGGCTGCGGGTTGGTTGCGCTGAGCCAGGCACTAGGTGACTCGCGAGGGCAACCCGCCGTTGAGAAGCAGCGTCGCTTCCCTGTCACCGTCCAAAGGGTTGGACCGGTCAGCGGCCGGGGGTCGGACGGGAAAGATCGTCCATGATCTGGCGTGCGATATCGCGGAGCTTGATATTGGCGTGCTGGGAACGCGCGACCAGCGCGGCGAACGCTTCCTCAGGGCCGTACCCGTTGAGCACGCGCAATGCTCCCTTGGCCTGGTCGATATCCGAGCGTGAGGTCAACGCGTCCTCCAATTGCGTGACCGTCTCCCGCATGCGTCCCCAGCGTCGTGCATGGAGGACGGCGTCGCAGGCGGCATCGGTGTAGAGGCTCAGCAGTTTCTCGTCCACGAGATCGAACACCGTCGATTTTCGGCTGTAGGCGTTCAGCGACCCGACCAACTCGTCACCGCCCTCCAAGGAGGCGATGACCAGGGGAATCGACAGGGTGGCATACACGCCGCGCTGCCGCGATGCCGCCATGAACTCCGGCCACCGCGGGTCCGGGGTGGCCATTGCCACCCGAACCGGTTGCCGACTCTGCGCTGCCTCGAGACACGGCCCCCGGTTCGCTTGATACTGCTCGGCATCCAGGGCCACCACGTGTTCATCCGTGCTCGCGACCGTGTGCCACCCTGCCTCGCGCAAGACCGTGATGGACACCGCATCGGCGTCGGTGACCGCCACCACCGCGTTGCCTGCCACCCGCTGCAGCACATTTTGCAACGACTCTTCGGAGGCAAGGAGGCTGTTCAACGACTTGATCGCTTCCACCACTGCATCCAGCCGGTGCACCACATCGGGGCGTTCGGCGTTCAGCGACGCCGGCTCATCCGCGCGCATGACCACGATGATATTCAACGGCGTGGAGCTGCGAAAGCATGCCGCTGCAAGTTGCACAGCCAAGATTTCGTTCAATGGCTGGTCAGCCATAGAACGACACGAGCCGATCCCTTCCCGCAGCCGGCGTCGGG
>JBEVFK010000075.1:0-21041 GCA_040512325.1 Mycobacterium sp.
AGGACATCGACATCTTCACCACCGGGGTCGGTCCCACCCCGAACATTCCGCAGTACGGCACCGGCGCGGTCCTGCTCTTCGGCGCCATCAGTTCGGTGCTGTCGGTGGTGTCGTTCACCCCGATCCTGTGGGACCTGGCCGGACCGCTGACGCTGTTCGGGGTGACGTTGCCCAAGGCGTTGTTCTGGATAGCCTTGGTCTACACCCTGATCGCCACCATCGTCGCGTTCTGGATCGGGCGTCCGCTGATTCGGTTGAGCTTCATCAACGAGGCGCGCAACGCGGCCTTCCGCTACGCCCTGGTGCGTTTGCGCGACACGGCCGAGGCCATCGGCTTCTACCGTGGCGAGCGGGCCGAACGGGTACAGCTCGACGGTCGGTTCGCCAAAGTCATCGACAACTACCGCCACTATGTGCGGCGCACCATCGGCTTCACCGGCTGGAACCTGACGGCCAGCCAAGCCGCGGTGCCGCTGTCGCTGGTGGTTCAGGCCCCCCGGATGTTCGACGGCGAGATCTCGTTCGGTGACGTGTCACAGTCCGGTGAGGCCACCAGCCAGATACTCGGCGGGCTGTCGTTCTTCCGGAACGCCTACGACTCGTTCGCCAGCTTCCAGGCCGCCATCATCCGTCTCGACGGCCTGGCGACCTCCAACGAGCAGGCCCGGCACCTGCCTGAGCTCACCACCACCGACAGCCCCGACGGGTGCATCGAACTGACCGAGGTCGAGGTCCGCACCCCCAACGGCGACGTCCTGGTCCAGCCGGTGGATCTGCGGCTGGAACGTGGTGACGGCCTGGTCATCACCGGGGTGTCCGGATCCGGCAAGACCACGCTGCTGCGCAGCCTGGGTCAGCTGTGGCCGTTCACCACCGGGACGCTGTGCCGGCCAGGTGGGCGCAACGAGACGATGTTCCTGTCGCAGGTGCCGTATGTGCCGTTGGGTGACCTGCGCGCGGTCGTGTCGTATCCGTGCCCGCCCGGCGAGATTGCCGACGAGGACCTCCAGCGTGCGCTGGCCAAGGTGCAACTGCCGCACCTGGTGATGCGACTCGATGAGGACCGCGACTGGGTCAAGGTGCTCTCGCCCGGCGAGCAGCAGCGGGTGGCGTTCGCCCGGGTGCTGCTCACCAAACCGAAAGCCGTGTTCATGGACGAAGCCACCTCGGCACTCGACGAGGGCCTCGAGTTCATCATGTATTCGACCCTGCGCCAGGAACTTCCCGACCTCATCATGGTCAGTGTGAGCCATCGCCCCAGCGTGGACCAGCATCACGAACGTCATCTGCACCTGCTCGGTGGCGGCGAATGGGAGCTGAACCGGCGCGAGGACCGAGCCGACCGATAACGCCGCTGCGGCGTCTTCATCCGGGCTGCAGACAGATTCGCACGGTAGGTTGCCCGGGTGGAAACGTTCACACCGACCCTTGACTGGGGCAACGAGCTCGGTATCTCGCTGATCTGGATCGCCAAAGGCTGGGCGATCGCCGCCGTCGCGACCCTGGTCGCGCTGGTGCTGATCGGCCGATTCACCGTCTGGGGCAAGCAGTTCTGGCGCGTCACCCGCGGCTATTTCGTCGGCCGCGACAGCGTGATCGTCTGGGTGTGGCTCGGTGGGCTGCTGCTGTCTGTCATGACCGGGGTTCGGCTGTCGGTCCTGTTCAGCTATCAGGGCAACGACATGTCCACCAGCTTCCAGGTGATCGCGTCCGGGCTGGGTAGCGGTGACGATGCGGTACGGGAGTCCGGCGGTCAGGGCTTCTGGTTGTCGATGGTGGTCTTCGCCGTTCTCGCGGTGATCAACGTGGCGCTGGTCATGTTGGACCTCTACTTCGCCCAGCGGTTCATGCTGCGGTGGCGCGCCTGGCTCACCGAGGAGCTCACCGACAATTGGCTCGACGGCAAGGCGTATTACCGGGCCCGGTTCATCGATTCCACCATCGACAACCCCGACCAGCGCATCCAGGCCGACATCGACATCTTCACCGCCGGCGTCGACTCCCAGCCGAATACGCCGGGTAACCAATCCGAGAGCACGCTGCTGTTCGGTGCGATCTCGGCGATCGCCTCGATGATCTCCTTCTTCTTCATCTTGTGGGAGCTCTCGGGACCGGTCACCATCCCCTTCATCGGGGTCCAGCTGCCCAAGGCGATGATGGTGATCGGCGTCGTCTACATCGTCATCGCCACGATTGTCGCGTTCTGGATCGGCCGACCCATCATCGGACTGTCGTTCAACAACGAGAAGTTCAACGCCGCCTTCCGCTACTCGCTGGTGCGGTTGCGGGACTCCGCGGAGGCGGTGGCGTTCTACCGCGGTGAACTGGCCGAGCGCACAGGATTGCGCCGCCGGTTCGCGCCGGTGGTCGCCAACTACAAGAAGTACGTCAACCGGATGACGGGCTTTTTCGGCTGGAACCTCTCGATCACGCAGGCCCAGGAGCTCATCCCGTATGTGGTGCAGTTCCAACGCTTTTACAGCGGTGAGATCACCCTCGGTGCGCTGAGCCAGACCGCCGGCGCCTTCCGTTCGATCCTGACCGGGTTGTCGTTCTTCCGTAATGCCTACGACAACTTCGCCGGCTACCGTGCCGCGATCATCCGTCTGCACGGATTGGTGGTCGCCAACGACGCCGGGCGTGACCTGCCCACGCTCACCGTCGCCCCCAGCCCGGAGGACACCGTCGAATTCGTCGACATCGAGGTGCGCAAGCCCGACGGCACCCAGTTGATCAATCCGATCGATCTGCATCTGCGCACCGGCGACACCCTTGCCATCACGGGCGTCTCGGGCACCGGCAAGACCACGCTGCTGCGCAGCCTCGCGCAGCTGTGGCCGTACACCACTGGCACGCTGCGCTGCCCGGCCGGCCCGAACCAGACGATGTTCCTGTCCCAGATGCCGTATGTACCGCTGGGTGACCTGCGCGCGGTGTTGTCCTACCCGCGCTCGGAGGGCGACATCCCTGACGACGAGCTGATAACCATGCTCAACAAGGTGGCACTACCGCACCTGGTGGAGCGCCTCGACGAAGAACAGGACTGGGCCAAGGTGCTCTCCCCCGGCGAGCAGCAGCGCGTCGCGTTCGCCCGGATCCTGCTGACCAAACCGAAGGCGGCGTTCCTCGACGAGGCCACCTCAGCACTCGACGTCGGCCTCGAGACCATGCTCTATCGGATGGTCCGCAACGACCTGCCCGACGCCATCCTGGTCAGCGTTGCCCACCGCGGCACCGTGATCAGTCACTGCGACTGGGAGTTGGCGCTGCTCGGCGGGGGCGAATGGCGCTTCGGTCTACGCGGGGCCGACGCGCCCTAGCGCCGTGCGGCGTGGGTACCGGCCCGGCGCGCTGCGTGTTCGCCCGCCCGCCGCCCGAAGAACGAGCCCTCACCCAGCTGGGTGCCACTGGCATAACCCTTGCCGTCCTGGGCGATGTTCGACGCGCACGCTCCCGCTGCGTACAGCCCGGGGACTGCGCTGCCGTCGTCGCGTAGCACCTCACCGTCGATGGACACCTTCAGCCCGCCCATGGTGAAGCCCGAATACATCGCGATCCCCAGCGTCAGGTCGAACGCCGCCCACGGGCCGGTGTCTTGGGCGGCAACGTATTCCGGCTGCTTGTGGAAGTCCGGGTCGTCGCCGTCGGCTGCATTGGCGTTGTAGCGCTCCAGGGTCGCGGCGAGGTTTCCCTCGGGGATACCCAGCGCGGTCTCCATCTCGGCGACGGTCTCCCAGCCGTCGATGAACTTGATCAGCGGCATCTCGGGCATCTGCATGTGGGCCTCGTCGACGACGAGGAAGGCTGCCTGGTCGGGCTGTTCGAGCACAAAGGCCGACGTGCGCGAGTGGTAGGAGTCCTCGGCGACGAACCGCTGACCGTCCTTGTTGACGACGACGCCGGTCAGCAGGATCTCGGGCGGGTAGGCCGCGGCGGTGATGAACAGCTGATCGAGGTTGAGCGCGACTCCGCCGGCGGACACTCCCAGACCGATACCGAGGCCGTCGTCGTTGGGGTTGCCCAGGATGTAAGGGGCGACCATGCCGTGGCTCTTGGTCTTGCGTTCCTGGCCCAGCGCCGGGGTGTACTGCGCCACCATCTCGGCGTTCATCGCGAAGCCGCCCGCGGCGATGATGACGGACTTGGCCTTGATCTCACCGGTTTCGGCGAAGTGCTTCCAGCGCACACCGTTCACCGCACCGTCGTCACCGACGACGAGCCCGGTCACTCCGGTTTCGTAGCGGATCTGCACCCCCAACTCGGCGGCGCGTTTGAGCAGCAGATCGATCACCATCGACGCGCCACCCAGCTCACCGGGGACCGGGACAGAGTGCCCGCGCGGTGCCGGTTTGGCCTGCTCGCAGAACGGCCACACTTTCTCGTTGCCGGTGTAGGACAGGCCCTCGGTGCCCGGCGGTACCACGACCTTGCCGGGGTAATAGGTGCGTTCGAACTGAAAGCCGAGTGCCTCGATCCAGTCGAAGTGTTCGACGGAGCCGTCGCAGTAGGCGCGGATCTTGTCGAGCTCGGGTTCGCGCGACTGCGACACCAGGTACTTGTACATTTCGTCGGCCGAGTCGTCGTGTCCGGTGGCCTGTTGCACCGCGGTCCCGCCACCCAGATAGAAGTGACCGCCGGCCATCGACGTGGTACCACCGGCGGCGGCAGCCTTCTCCAGCACCAACACCCGCGCGCCTGCCGCGGCGGCGCTCACCGCGGCGCAACCGCCGGCGATCCCGAATCCGATGACCAGGACATCGGTGTCGTCGGTCCAGGTGGCCTCGGCTGCGTTGACGGTCGACGGAATCTCGGTGCTCATTGCTGCTCCTGCTTGATGTGGTCGAAGAAGGCTTTGATGTCGGCGGGGATGTGCGCGATCTCCAGAAACGGCACACCGGACTGCGGATCGGAGACGTAGGCGAAGCGCATCCCACCGGGCATCACGCCCTGGCCGGCGACGTGCGCGCCGTGTGCGGTCGCGTCGGCCAGCGCGGTGTCGAAGCTGTCGGCATCGGGTGCCTCGATGCAGATGTGGTGCAGCCCCGGACCGTGCTCCAGGAGGAAGTCGCTGTAGAAGTTGGCGTCGCCGCGCACGGGTTCGATGAGTTCGAGCTGCATGTCCTGGGCATAGCTCAGCGAGATGTGGGCCACGAAATCCACCGGGTGGCCGTGATAGGTACAGGTGTCCGAGGTGAAGTGCACTTCGGGCAGTCGGGTCCATTTCCGCACACCCATCAGGTGGGTCAGGGCGGTCTCGGTGGCGGTGAGGTCGGCGGTCACCCAGGCAATCTGGACAGCCGTCTGGACAGGTGCTCTCATCAGAGCAGCAGAATATCCCAGCCAGGGCCGGAATTGAAACACGTTCTAGTTGTTCGGCGGCGCTTCACCACGGTAGAACGCGATGGTGTTGTCGGCCGCGGTGCGCGCGGTCGCGGCGTCCTCGCCGGAAGCCACCTGGGCGGCGTACCAGCCTTCACCGGCGTCGCGGATGTACTCCCGGCCGGCGCCGGTGGTCGCCCACTGGTCGTCCTTGAACTCTGCGGGCACCGATTCTCCGGTGTCCAGATGGATGGCCAGTCCCAGCAGTGCCAGATCCCAGCCGACACCCACCGCACCCGGACCGTACTGGGGCCACATTTCGTCGCCGACCAGTGCGATGTGATCGAGTGTCATCCGGGCACTCTCGGGGCCCTCGCTGGTGACCTCCAGTTCGATCCAACTGACCCCGCCGCCGAATTCCCAAGTGGCCGTGAAGCTCCGGGGTGGCTCACAGGCCAACACGGTGCCCGAGGCGTTACCCTCGACCTGATATTTTCCGCCCAGCCGCAGCTCTCCGTGCACCGGCGCGAACCACCTGGGCAGCCGCTCGGCGCTGGTACACGCCTCCCAGAGGTCGGCCGCGTCGGTGGGGTACGAGCGGCTGAGAGTGACGACGCGGGCCTCGCCCGCCTCGATCGTCCTGGTGCCGACGGTGCGACGCACGGTGGTGACTTGGGTCGAGACGTCCATCAGTGCTGCTCTCCTTCGTGGTGGTCGTCGGCGCTTCTGCGCAGGCGTTTACCCCGGGCGATCTCGGTGGCCAGGGCGTCCAACCGGGGCGCCCAGAACTGCCGGAAGTTGTTCAACCAGTCGTCGATGTCTCGCAGTGCGGCACCGTCGACGGCATACAACCGACGTTGACCGTCCGGGCGAACGGTGGCGAATCCGTTGTCGCGCAACACTTTCAGGTGTTGCGACACGGCGGGTTGCGTGATCGCGAACTCGCCTCGGATCACGTCGGTCACGGCGCCCGCCGACTGCTCACCCTCGGCGAGCAGTTCCAGGATGCGGCGCCGGACGGGATCACCCAGGACATCGAACGCGTGCACAGACTCGATATTAAAACCCCGAACTTATATAAGTCAAGACTAAAACCCTGCCACCAGGTCGGTCAGCAATCCGATCTGCAGGTCGAACACTGCGCGCGGATCGGCGAAGGTATCGGCACCGTACTGCCCGAAGACCTCGAGGCTGATCGCCCCGATCAGCCCGGCCCACAACGTCACACACCTGGCCACCAGGTCGTCGTCGCCACCGAAATCGAACTCGTCGCGCATGCCGCCGAATTCGTGCGACAGTTGTTGTGGCACAACACTGTTACGACTCGTGACGGCGCCGGTGGCTATCCCCGTTCCCACCGCTCTGAACAACGCGCCGACCACCCGCGTACCCGGCCCCACGGTCTGTTCGGCCGGCGCCTGGTATCCGGGTACCGGACTGCCGTACAGCAAGGCCCAACTGGCCGGGGCGTCGACGGCCCAGGCGCGGGCGGCGTGGGCGATGGCCGCCACCTCGGCGCGCCAGTCGCCGCCCGCATCCTGCTGCGCGCGGTCCACCGACTCGGCGAGGTCTGTGTAGGCGTCGACCAGCAGCAGCGTCAGCAGTTCGTCGCGGCTGGCGACATAGCGATAGACCGCCGAGGACACCATTCCGAGTTCTCTGGCGATCGCCCGCAACGACAACCCGGCGGCCCCCTCGGTGATCAGATGCCGGCGTCCGAGCTCGATGATCTGCGCTTCGATCCGGTCGCGTGACTCCTGGCGCTTGCCCATGCGCCCAGTCTCGCACAAAACGAGAGCGCTGCTCTTGACTTCGGGCCCCGAACCTGTCATCGTCAAAACAAGAGCGATGCTCTCTCTTCGATGAAAGGACGCCTCATGACCGGCTCCGCAGCAGTCCGCTACGACCGACCGAACGCCCTCGCCCGGGCGGGAAACACGCTGATCCGCCGGCTCGCCGAGGCCGGAATCAGGATCGCCGGCACCCAGGTCCTGCGTGTGCGCGGGCGATCATCGGGAGTCATCCGCTCGGTGGTGATCAATCTGATGACCGTCGACGGCGTCGATTACCTGGTCTCGCCACGCGGCAACACCCAGTGGGCCCGCAACGCCCGGGCAGCAGGCGAAGTCGAGCTCGGACCGCGATGGAAGTCGCGTACCGCGACGCTGACCGAGGTCGCCGACGAGGACAAGCCGCCGCTGCTCGAGCAGTATCTGCGGCGGTGGTTCTGGGAAGTCAAAACGCACGTCGGCGGTCTCACCCCGCGGTCGAGCACACCCGAGCTACTCGCGGTGGCGCCATCGATTCCGGTGTTCGCCCTGCGGCGATGACGCCGGCTACGGGGTGGGGGTCTGAGCGGACGCGGCGGTCACCGTCTGGCCGATGCCGGCCCGCACGATGTCGCCGGTCGCCTGCCACGACACCGCGGCGGGCAGGGTGCCCCAGGTGCTGTTGAACAGTCCGATGACCACGGCACGGTCGCCTTCGAGCACGTACACCGGACCGCCGGAATCACCCTTCTGGCTGACGACGCCGTTGGTCATGGTGAACCAGCCGTTGTTGACGCGCTCGACGGTGCCGCAGCTTTCCCCGGTGACGATCCCGAAGTGGCAGACCGGCTCCCCGAGGGCCGCGATGCGGCCGGGCACCGATTCCAGTGGCCGGCCTCCGGGCAGGACGTTGTTGACCGTGACGTTATCGGCCAGCACGATCGCCTGGTAGTCGGTGATCACCTGGTCGGTGGTCACCACAGCGCCGTTGGGGGTGTTGTCCTCGAACATCGCGACATTGCCGATCACCTGGCCGTGGACGTCGGTGACGGGCGCGTTGGCCTCGCAGTGGCCGGCGGAGAACGCGATCCGCATCGCGGGATCCACATACCCCAGCGTGCACCGGTTCGAGCCCTGCAGGATCTCCATCCCCGGGGACACCATCGGGCCGGGTTGCGCGGCGGCAGCGGGGGCCAGCGTCACCGCGGCAAAGGCGGCCACAGCGGTGGTGACGAACGACCGTACGAGACTGCGACGCATCGGGCGCTCCGATCAATTCGGGCCGGCGTAGGCCGGCCGGGCGGGGACTCATTGACGTATCGGCCGCACCCTCGCAAACCGTTACCGAATCTCTACAAAGTCAAGTACCCGCTCGGCGTGTCGCATATTCCGATTTCATATCGACGCAGACCACAGGCACAAAAGCGCCCCGGTTCCCAAGGGAACCGGGGCGTGGCCGAACCCGCGCCGGGGTCACACGACGGTCACGACGCCAGCGGGGAGAGGACGGCTAGGAGTCGAAACCCAACCCCATCTGATCCATCGCTTTCAGCAGGAGGTTGCGCTTTCCGGCATTGTGGTCGGCCCGATCGAGCGACCACCGGGTGGCCTGGATACCGACACTGGCCAGTGGTTCAGGGGGGAACGGCAACGGCTTCTTGCGCACCATCTCCAGCTCCGTGCGGCGGGTGGGCGCGCCCTCCAGCAGATCGAGGCAGACGTCGGCGGCGAAGCGGGTGGCCCCGACGCCCAGGCCGGTGAACCCGTTCACATAGGTCACCCGGCCGCGATGTGCCGTGCCCCAGTGCGCACAGAACCGGGTGTTGGTGTCGATGGCACCCGCCCAGCGGTGCGTGAACCGCACATCATCCAGTGCGGGGAACGTCAGGAAGAAATGGGCGGCCAGCCGCCGGTAGGTCGCCGCCCGGTCTTCGTAGGACGGGTCGATCCGGCGACCGAAGTAGTACACCGCGTCATACCCGCCCCAGACGATGCGGTTCTCCGCTGACAGCCGGTAATAGTGGAACTGGTTGGCCGAGTCGCCGATTCCCTGGCGTCCCCGCCACCCGATGCGGTCCAGCTGATCGGCGGTCAACGGTTCAGTGGCCAGGACGTAGTCATAAACCGGCACGGTGTAGAGCCGGTTGCGTTTGACCAGACTGGGAAACACGTTGGTGGCCAGCACAACCCGATCGGCATCGATACCGCCGCCCGGCGTGCTGACCGAGCATCCTCCGGGCCCGGAGGTCAGTGCGCGCGCCGGGGTGTGCTCGAAGATCGACACCCCGAGATCGGTACAGGCCCGCGCAAGCTCCAGCGCCAGTTTCGCGGGGTGCACGATGGCGCAGGTGTCGGCTTCGAACAGCCCGGCCAGGAAGGTCGGCGATTTCACTTGCGCGCGCACCGCGTCGCGATCGAGGAAGCGGCCCTCCCCTGCGTCGGCGGCCTCGCGGAGCCAGGCCACCTGATGGGGCTCGGTGGCCACCGCCAGCATGCCGGTGCGTTCCCACTCCACGTCGAGGCCGAGGTCCTTGATATCGGCCTGCATCCCGTCGAGGTTCTCCAGGCCCAGCGCATCGAGCTCGGCGAGTTCGTCGGGCCAGCGGGACTTTCCGTTCTCGGCGCCGTGGGTGAGGCTGGCTTCCACGAACCCGCCGTTGCGTCCCGAGGCCGCCCACCCGACGCGTTCGGAGTCGATCACCACGATCCGGGCGCCGGGGTTGCGTTGCGCGGCGTGCAGGGCCGTCCACAAACCGGTGTAGCCCGCGCCGACGACCAGCAGATCGCAGCGCAGCGGCGCGGACAGCCGCGGGTACTCCGGCCGAGGGATGTCCAGCCACATCGAACCGAATGCGGCTGACGCCAGGGATCGTTCGATGAGGCCGGGATTGACGTGCCGGTCGAAAACTGTCTCCACCTCAGCAGGGTACGGGAGGTTCTCAGCCGCGGGCGGAACTTGCCGCGGGAGCGGTCGTCGCAGCGTTGCCGCCCCCGGCCGGCGTCCAGCCGGGTGGACCGAAGACGTAGCCGAGCCGGTCCCGGAAGCGGGTCGAGGTCCGCACATCGCGGGCGATCGCGACGTACTCACGCGTCTGCAGCGTCCAGATGTTGAAGGTGTTGACCGGCTTGGTCAGACCGTAATGGGGCCGGAACAGCTCGTCCTGGTAGCTGCCGAAGAGCCGATCCCAGATGATGAAGATGCCGCCGTAGTTCTTGTCCAGGTACTCCGGGTCCATGCCGTGGTGCACCCGGTGATGCGACGGGGTGTTGAAAACGAATTCGAAAGGCGCCCAGAGCTTGTCGATACGCTCGGTGTGGACCCAGAACTGGTAGATCAGATTCACCGAGAAGCTGGCGAACACCATCCACGGCGGAACGCCGAGCAGGGGCAGCGGAATCCAGATCAGGATCTCGCCACTGTTGTTCCACTTCTGCCGCAGGGCGGTGGCGAAGTTGAAGTACTCGCTCGAGTGGTGCGCCTGATGGGTGGCCCAGATGATCCGCACCCGGTGGGCGATCCGGTGATAGACGTAGAACAGCAGATCCACGCCCACCAGGGCGATCACCCACGTGTACCACCCCGTGGCGGGTAGCTGCCAGGGCGCCACATACGCGTACAGCGCGGCGTAACCGAGCAGCGCGAGGAATTTCCACCCCGCGGTGGTGGCCACCGACACCAGCCCCATGGAGATGCTGGCCCAGGCATCACGACGGGCGTAGGACCCGGAGGCCGGCCGATCGTCCTCGAGGTGCTCGAGCTTGCGGGCCGCGGTCCATTCCAGAATCAGCAGCAGAAGGAAGAAGGGCACGGCGAACAGCACCGGGTCGCGCATCGGCGGCGGGAGCACCGCCAGGAAATCGGCCACCAACTCCACCCCGGGAGTTTAACGCGATCGTGCCTCTTATTGAACACGGTGTCAGTACATCTACTACCGTATCCCGTCATGACGCACCAAGTCGCCCATCGACACCGAGCGCATCTATCCGCCGCTCGGCGCCGACCCGGTGGCCCTGTTGGCCGCCGCGGCACCCGAATTACAAGCGCCACCGGAACTCGGCGGCCTGGTATCGCCTAGCGGAAGCTGAGGATCTCGTCACCCCAGGCGGCGCGTATGCCTTGGTCCAGGTCGTCGACCACCTCGTCCTCGCGGTTGATCACCAACGTGGCGCGATCCGTCATGGTGTAGGACGGCCACTCGGGTTCGACTCCGGGCGCCCGGCCGTGGGCGAACGCCGCCCAGCGCGCCAGCATGCGTCCGGACACCGCGGTGCCCGCCTTCAGGCCGCCCAGTTTGAAGGTGATGTCTTTGGCCCCCATCACCAGATTGCCCCAGACGTAAGGCAATTCGGTGGCGTGGGCAGCACCGAGGCGCAGCAGCCGCAGCATCGGCGTGGTCCAGTCGAATCGGTACAGCTGCACCGGCGCGACCTCGCTGTGTCCCTCGGCGAACCACACGGTGGGCATCCGGAAACCGACGTCGCGGGCGACGTGCAGACCCCTGACCCGGGTGCGGATACCGGAATAGGCCGACCCGATCTGCGCCTCCGACGGCAACTGCAGGCCGGGCTGTTCGGCGGCGATCCCGTCGAACATCGCCCGGATGGTCTCGGGTGCGATGGGCATCAGCGGCGACTTCATCCACCGGAACAGCGCTGCCTCGTCCCGGTTGGTGCCGATCAGCAGCGGCACCGGATGTGAGCGGCCCTCCCTGGCCAGTTTGACCGGGTAATCGGGCACCAGGTCGCCGTCCACGCTCGGGGCGAAGGCCAGCGTGCCGGGCGTCGTCGTCGGCACGTGATCGAACACCTGGGCCGACGCTTCCACCAGCGCCTCCACCGGGACCGTCCGGGCCTGCGCGGCCGTCACACCTACCCGGTCGAGCACCAGCTGGGCCACCGTGTGCGCCCGGGCGCTGTCATAGACCGAGGTGGCCGGTGAACTCTGGGCGATGGCTCTGGCGAACAGGCCCGCCGCTGCGGGTGCGGTGAGCAGCGTCGTCACGATGCCCGCACCGGCGGATTCGCCGAACAGGGTGACATTGGCCGGGTCGCCGCCGAAGCCGGCGATGTTGTCGCGGACCCATTCCAGTGCACGCACCACGTCCCGCAGCCCGAGGTTGGTGTCGAAGGTGTCCGGTCCGTCGAACCCACTCAGGTCGAGGAATCCGAACGCACCCATCCGGTAGTTGAGAGTCACCACCACCACGTCACCGCGTGTCGCGAGCACCCGGCCGTCGTACAGCGGCTGGCTGGCGGCGCCGAAGATGTACGCCCCGCCGTGCACCCAGACCATCACCGGTTTGGCGGCGCTCGGGTCGGCTGTCGGCGGCGTCCACACGTTGAGGAACAGGCAGTCTTCGGCGGCGCGGGCGCCGGTGCCCAGCGGAATGGGGCTCTTGGGCTGTGGGCAGATGGAGCCGTAGCCGAACGCGTCGACCACCTCGGTGGACGGCTCGGGCGGGCGCGGGGCGCGCCAGCGCAGCTCTCCCTCGGGTGCTGCCGCGTAGCGGATGCCCTTCCAGACCTTGACCTGGCCGTCGTCGATGCCGCGGACGGGGCCGGCGTCGGTGTCGACCACCGGATGGGTGAGTGCGGGCCGTACCGCTGTCACTGTGGAACTCCTTCGCGTGTCCGGTTGAGGCGGTCTGCCGCGTCAGCCAAATTCAACGTACTGCCCGATTCCGCCGATTCCCTGAGTCGGCGGCGTCACAGATGGTAGGAGTGAGAGGTCGAATGTCACATTCTTACCTTGGGGTGCGCGATGGTGGATCTGCGGCAGGTGGTCGTCCGCAACTTCGAGGCCGCGGCGGGTCGCCACGATGATCCGGCGGTGTACGACGGTCCGCCCGGCGATCCCGGGCTGCTGGGGCCCGACAGCATCTCCTGGATGATTCACGCCGATCTGGCCTCGGTGGCGCAGGCCGGACTGCCTGCGATCGTGCTGGAAATCCTGCATCCGTCGGTGATCGCCGGTGTCCAGCAATTCTCGCTCTACCGTGACGATCCGTTCCAGCGCGCCCGGGCCACCCTCGGCTATGTCCTGACCACCACCTTCGGCAACACCGCGGCCGCCACCGCGGTGATCGAGCAGGTCCGAAACGTGCACTCGCACATCAACGGAACCCGCCCCGACGGGGTGCCGTACCGGGCACTGGACCCCGAACTCATCGCCTGGGTGCACACCGCGATCCCGTGGATGATCATGCGCGTCTTCGAACGCACCAACCGCCCGCTGTCCGCCCAGGACAAGGATCGATACCTGGCCGAACAGGCGATCATCGGCCGCCTCGGCGGCGCCGACGTCGTACCGACCTCCGTCACCGAACTCGAGGACTACGTGGCCTCGATGCGCCCGAAGCTCGGGGTCAACGCCCAGACCCGGGAGTTCCTCGATTTCCTCCTGGGGGCGCCCCTGGGGTTCCGGCTGCCGTCGGTCGTTGACGTCGAAGTGCACCGCTTCGCGTTGTATGCGGGCCTGAGCTACGCCCCCGGGTGGGTACGTGAGCTGGTCGGGTATGACCGGCCCCCGTGGGCGACACGACGTCTGATCGACCCGTACCTGGCCCTGGATGCGCGCACCACCCGATGGGCATTCAGCGCACCGGGGTACGCGCGGATGGCGCACGCGCGGGCCACGGCGTGAGCGTCTCCGGGTGGACTGAGCTGGTCGCTGCGGCCGGCTCTGCGGACCCCGCCCTCCACCGGTACCCGGACGCCACCGCCGACCGCCTGCTCGACGCCGCCGTCGCGGAGGCTGCGCACGTCGGCCTGCAGCGGGTGACCGTGGAGGACGTGGTGCGACGCGCCGGAATGTCCAGGATGACGGCCTACCGCCGTTATCCCCGGCGCGACGACCTGATCCAGGCGCTGGTGGCACGCGAGACACAACGCTTTCTGGCCGCCGTCGCCGACGGAATCGAGGCCGCATCGGATCCGCGGGACGGGGTGGTCGAGGCGTTCATCGCCGCCGTCCGGTTCTCGCGCGCGCACCCCATGTTGCGGCGGGCGGGCCAGACCGACTCGGCCTTGCCTGCGGCCGACACCGCCCGGTTGCTCGCGACCGGATCGGCGTTCATCGCGGGCTACCTCCAGCGCGCTGTATCGGGCCCCGGCACGGCCGGTCCACCCCCTCAACAGGTCCGATGGGTCGCCGATGTTTTCGCCCGGCTGTTCCTCAGTTATGTGTCCACACCGCCCACCGACCCGGACTTCGGTGCTGAGGCACAGCTCAGATGTTTTGCCGACGAGGTGCTGGCGCCCATGGTGGAGCGGCTCCGATAGCGTTGGCGCCCGTGCACAAATGGGCTCTGCTCGCCGCGGCGATCTCGACCGAAGTCGCCGCGACGCTGTCGTTGCGGGCCTTCCAGGACAACCCGGCGTGGCTCGGTGTCGTCGTCCCCGGCTACGTGGCCTCGTTCGTGTTCCTCAGCTATGTACTGCGGACCGGCATGCCCATCGGGGTGACCTACGGCATCTGGGGTGCGGCCGGGACGGCGCTGACCGCGTGCCTGGCCGCGGTGATATTCGATGACCCGTTCACGTTGCCGGTGATTGTCGGGATCGGGTTCATCATCGTCGGCGTCCTGCTGGTCGAATTCGGCCGGCAGCGCGCGGAAGTCACCGCCCCCGCGGCACAGCCATGATGTGGCTGGTGTTGGCCGGCGCGATCCTGGTCGAGGTGGCGGCCACCCTGGGGCTGCGCGCCTCCGACGGCTTCCGCAGGAAGGTCTGGCTGGTGCCCGTGATCGTCGGTTATGTGGTGTCGTTCAGCCTGCTGTCGTGGTCGCTGTCACTGGGGATGCCGGTGGGCATCGCCTACGGCGTGTGGTCGGCCAGTGGGGTCGCCCTGGTGGCGGTCCTCGCCAGGTTCCTGTTCGCGGAACCGTTGACGTGGCTCATGGGGCTGGGTATCGCGTTCATCATCGCCGGGGTGCTGACCATCGAGGTCATCGGTTCGGTGCACTGACCTGCGGGGGTTGACGCGGCGTCAGCACCGACGCCGTCAGCAGGATCACCACGCCGGCCACCGGGACGATCAGCAGCCCCATCCGCAGGCTCGTCGCATCGGCCACGGCACCGACCAACGGGGGTGCGCCCAGGAACCCGATCCGCATCAGCCAGGTCACCACCGTCAGGCCGGTACCCGGCCGCAGGCCGGGCACATTGTCGGCGGCGTGGAACGCGGCCGGCACCACCGTAGCGATGCCGAGGCCGGCCGCGGCGAAGCCCGCGATCGTGGCAGGCACGCTCGGGAAGGCCAGCGCCAGCCCCATGCCCGCGGCGGCCAACAGGCCACCGGCGCGCGCGACGTTGCGTTCCCCGAACCGGTCCACCAGTCGGTCACCGAGGATCCGCCCGACGAACTGGAACCCGGCGAACACGATGAAACCGAGACCGGCGATCGCACCGGCAGCGCCCAGTTCGTCGTGCAGATACAGCGTGGCCCAGGATTGCCCGGCGTCTTCCACCGCGGCGTCGACGATGACCAGAACCGCCAGAGCCACCAGCACGACGTAGGTGGTGAGGCGGCGTGAACTGGTGCCGTCGCTTCGACTGATCGGGGCGCGCTCCTCGTCGTGATCAGGCCCGCGCAGCAGGAACCGGTAACTGATCAGGCAGATCCCCCCGAAGACGAGGGCCGAGATCGCCAACTGGGTGCCGATGGTCATCCCGACGGCGATGGCCGCCGAGCCCATCGCGCCGCCGAGGACCGCGCCCACCGACCAGAGGGCGTGCAGGGAGTTGATGATCGAGCGGCCGTAGACCCGCTGTACCCGCAGCGCATGCGCGTTCTGCGCCACGTCGGTCTGGGCGTCGGCGACACCGGCGACAAACAGGGCCAGCGCGAACAGCCACGCCACCGGGGCCAGTCCGGCCAGGAGCGTGAACACGCCGATCACCAGGCTGCTGAACACCGCCACCCGCGCCGAGGTGAACCGGCGGATCAGCGCTCCCGCAGCGAGGCCGGACAGCAACGCACCGGCGGGAAACGCCGCGACCGACAACCCGAAGACGGTGTTCGACGTCTCCAGCGCGGCCTTGATCTCCGGGTAGCGCGGCAGCAGATTGGTGAACATCGCACCGTTGGTGAGAAACAGCGCCGACACTGCCAGACGGGCGTAACGGTCAGCGGGTGCAGGAGCCACGTGGAACCATTGTGCACGTGAGCACGCCATGAGCACTCGGGTGCTCGAGTTGTTCCCACCGGGCAGTGCCGTCACCGGCGACGGGATGCTGACCGTCGGCGGCTGCCGCGCCGACGACCTCGCCGACCGGTTCGGCACGCCCGTCCTGGTGGTCGACGAGGCTGCGTTGCGTCGGCGGGCCCGCGACTACCTGTCGGCGTTCCGGAGCCGCTGGCCGCGCTCCGATGTCGCCTTCGCATCAAAAGCTTTCCCGTGCACCGCCGTTCAGCGGCTGATGGTCTCCGAAGGGCTGCACCTCGACGTCGCCGGCGGCGGCGAGATCGTCACCGCGCTGGCCGCGGGCGCCGACCCGGCGCAGCTGGTGCTGCACGGCAACGCCAAGACCGACGAGGAGATCGAACTCGCGGTCCGTGCGGGCGTCGGCCTGATCGTGGTGGACAACTTCGACGACATCGACCGGCTGGAGCGCATCGTGCCGGTCGGCCACACCCAGCCGTGCCTGGTCCGGGTCATCCCCGGGGTCCGGGCCGACACCTACGCCGCGGTCGCCACCGGACACGCCGGCTCGAAGTTCGGCTTGCTGCCCGAGGACGCGCGTGACGCGATCCGCCGGATCGAGCGCAGCACGGTGTTGCGCTGCGACGGCGTGCAGACCCATGTGGGCTCGCAACTTCTCGACGTCGATCAGCTCGCGGCCGCGGTGGCGCCGATCGCGGCGCTGGGTTCCTTCGACACCTATGACCTCGGTGGCGGCCTCGGCGTGCGCTACACCTACGGCGACGACGACCCCGGGCTCGATGCTTATGCCGACGCGTTGATCGGACAGGCCCGGGCCCTGTTGCCGCCGGGCAGCCGGATCATCGTCGAACCCGGCCGCAGTATGGTCGCCGCCGCGGCGTGCACGCTGTACCGGGTGACGACGGTCAAGCGCGGCGTCATCACTCATGTCGCCGTCGACGGCGGGATGGGCGACAACCTCGAGGTGTCGCTGTACGGCCAGCGGTTCGAAGCGGCGATCGCCAACCGGATGACCGCGGACGGCGAGCTGGTGAGCGTGGTGGGCAGGCACTGCGAATCCGGCGACCAATTGATCGACGGGGTCCGGCTACCCAGCCCCACGGTGGGTGACCTGCTGGCCGTGCCGGTGACCGGCGCCTACTGCTACACGATGTCCAACCAGTACAACGGGGCACGTCGTATCCCGGTCGTGTTCGTCACCGACGGGACCGCTCGTCTGGTGGTGCGGCGCGATACCTGGGACGATCTGCTGTCGCGCGACGTATCAGATTAGACCAACACAAGGACTGGGGAACGTGACTGCGGTGGATTCCGGACTCGTCGAACTCGCGACGCGCTTCGGCGTCGCCACCACCTACACCGATTGGACCGGCCATTCGGTCGACGTCGGCGAGCACACCCTGGTGGCGGTGCTCGGCGCGCTGGGAGTCGAGGCGGGCACCCCGGAGCAGCAGCAGGATGCGCTCGCTGCGCAGCACCGCGGCTACTGGGCCAAGGCCATGCCGGCGACCATCGTCAGCCGCGCCGGCACCGACACCGCGTTCTGGGTGCACGTCACCCACGGCGAGCCGGCCCAGATCTGGGTGCGCCTCGAGGACGGCACGGTACGAACCGGAGTGCGGCAGCTCGACAACTTCACTCCCCCTTATGATCTCGACGGCCGCCTGGTCGGCGAGGCCACCTTTGTGCTGCCTGCGGATCTGCCGCTCGGCTACCACCGGGTACACCTCCGATCCGGAACACAGGAGACCAGCACAGCGTTGATCGTCACGCCGAGCTGGCTGGGATTGCCGGCGCGGATGGGCAATCAGCGCAGCTGGGGTATGGCGACACAGCTCTACAGCGTGCGGTCCAAGGGGTCCTGGGGAGTAGGAGATCTGACCGATCTGACCGACCTCGCGGTGTGGTCGGGCGCTGACCACGGGGCCGGCTACGTGCTGATCAACCCCCTGCACGCGGCAGCACCCACCCGCCCGATGGAGCCGTCGCCGTACCTGCCCACCTCGCGCCGCTTCGTCAACCCGCTCTACCTGCGGGTGGAGGCCATCCCCGAGTACGCGGATCTGGCCAAGCGCAGCAAGGTGCGTGCGCTGCGCGAGGACATCCAGAAGCACGCCCGCAAGATCGACGCCATCGACCGCGACGCGGCCTGGTCCGCCAAACGCAAGGCGCTCAAGCTGATACATCAGGTCCCCCGGTCCGCGGGTCGCGAGCTGGCCTACGCGGCCTACCGCGGCCGCGAGGGGAAAGCTCTCGACGATTTCTCCACCTGGTGCGCGCTGGCCGACAAGTACGGCGCCGACTGGCATGACTGGCCGGAGGGGCTCGATCACCCGGACCGGCCCGCAGTGCGCAAGTTCGCCGAAAAGTACGGCGCAGCGGTCGATTTCCACCGGTGGCTGCAATGGCAACTCGACGAGCAGCTGGCGGCGGCACAATCGGCCGCGGTGCGGTCCGGGATGGCGCTGGGAATCATGCACGACCTCGCCGTCGGCGTGCACCCCAACGGCGCCGACGCCTGGGCCCTGCAGGACATCCTGGCCCTCGGCGTCACTGCCGGCGCCCCGCCCGACGAGTACAACCAGCTCGGCCAGGACTGGTCACAACCGCCGTGGCGGCCGGATCAGCTGGAGGACAACGAGTACCTGCCGTTCCGGGCGCTGATCCAGGCCGTGCTGCGGCATGCCGGCGGCGTGCGCATCGACCACATCATCGGCCTGTTCCGGCTGTGGTGGATCCCCAAGGGCGCGTTGCCCACCGAAGGCACCTATGTGCGGTACGACCATGAGGCGATGATCGGCATCGTCGCACTCGAAGCCCATCGCGCCGACGCCGTGGTGGTCGGTGAGGATCTGGGCACCGTCGAGCCGTGGGTGCGCGACTACCTGCGCGACCGCGGCCTGCTCGGTACCTCCATCCTGTGGTTCGAACTCGACCGCGACGGCACCGGAGGCCCACTGGCCGCCGAGCGCTGGCGGGAGTACTGCCTGTCCTCGGTGACCACCCATGATCTGCCGCCGACGGCCGGCTATCTGGCCGGTGACCATGTACGGCTTCGGGATTCGCTGGGCCTTCTGACCCGCCCGGTCGCCGAGGAGCTCGCCGGTGACGAGCAGCAGAACGCCGCGTGGATGGCCGAGTTGCAGCGCGTCGGCCTGCTGCCCAGCGGTATCGGCACCGATGACGGCGATATCACCGTCGAGCAGACAATCCTGGCGCTCTATCGCTATCTGGGGCGCACGCCGTCGCGGCTGCTGTCTGTGGCTCTCACCGATGCCGTCGGCGATCGTCGCGCCCAGAATCAGCCCGGCACCACCGACGAGTATCCGAACTGGCGTGTTCCCCTGACCGATGCGGACGGCAAAGCGCTGACCCTGGAGAAGGTGTTCACTGATCCGCGGGCAGCGGAGTTGAGCGCCGCCATGCATGCGGTCACCACACCGAAGGTCTGAAACTGTCACCTCATTGAGATAGCCCTCAGACAGAGGTTTCGGCGTAAATCGTTGTCTGAGTGCTATCTCAAATGGACCCGAAAACTCTTGTGCCACTTGGTTCTCTGGTGTCACATTCTGTGAATTCTTGTCGGTGGTGCTGAGTATTTTCGGGTCATGGGGACTTCGGCGTTGGCGGACAGGGAGGCGATGCTCGCTGCCCTGTCCCAGCTGGAAGACCTGACCGCGCAGATGAACCGGTACGCCATCGACGGGTTCACCCCGCTGGAGTTGTTGGAGATTCAGCAGCGCCGTGAATCAGTCACCCGGGCGCAGCCGGTGTTGGATCACAAGGTGTACCAACGACTCCGCTCAGAGTGCACTGCGAAGCAGCTGGGAGCAACCAGTTTCAAGAAAGTGCTGGTCGCACGCTTGCGAATCAGCGGCGAAGACGCTGCCCGCCGACTCAAAGACGCCGACCTCCTGGGCCCACGCACCGCCCTGACAGGCGAACCCCTGGAACCGAAACTCCCCACCGTGGCTCAAGGCCAAGCCCACGGCCTGATCGGACCCGACCACATCAAGAAGGTCAGGTCCTTCTTCAAGAAGCTGCCGTCGTTCGTCGATTACCAGACCCGCGAGGACGCTGAGATTCAATTGGCCCAGCATGCCTGCGAATTGACTGTCGATGGGTTCAACCAGGTCGCCGACCGGCTGAAATACCTGCTCAATCAGGACGGCGAATTCACCGACCAGGACCGCGCCGCGCAACGGTGCATGCGCCGGGGGAAACAACGCGCCGACGGGATGGTCCCGGTCTACGGACTGCTCACCCCCGAAGCGGCCGCCACCTGGGAAGCCGTGGAAGCCAAACTCGCCGCACCCGGAATGTGCAACCCCGATGACGATGCCCCCCAAGTCAACGGCGAACCCGACCCCGACAGTGCGCATGGCGATGTGCGCACGCAGGGGCAACGCAATCATGACGCATTCCTCGCCACCGGGCGGGCGCTGCTGGCTTCCGGGGATCTCGGTCAACTCAACGGGCTGCCGGCCACCATCATCGTGCGCACCAACCTCGGCGACCTCGAGAAAGGTATCGGCGACGGCGTCACCGCGGGCGGCACCCTCATCCCGATGCGAGACGTCATCCGGCTGGCCTCGCACGCCTATCATTACCTGGTCATCTTCGACGGCAAGGGAATTCCATTACACCTCGGCCGGGCCCGAAGGACCGCCTCACCTGGGCAGCGGATCGTGCTGCTGTCCCAGCATGGCGGGTGCACCGCACCTGACTGCACCGCCAACGGCTACCAAACTCAGGTCCACCACGCCAACAAAGACTGGAAAGACGGCGG
>JBEVFK010000076.1:0-13482 GCA_040512325.1 Mycobacterium sp.
CGTGCTACCGGGATCGAAGGCCAAAGATCACGCCGAGAAACGGTTTCCGCAAATGCCGGTAAAGGTGGTCGACAGCGGCATCCGCGGCCGCTGAAGCCCCTGTCCCGCGAACGCGCTGGGGTACCTCCCAGCGCGTCTGTACGCCAGTGCCCGGCGTGTCCGGTACGCCGACGCGCGCTCGCAGCACGGGTGAGTAATCGACTACTCGAGTTGGGCCAAGGGGGTGTCTACGACACCGCTGGTGTCGAGAATTGTTGGACACCAGTCGATTCGCTTGCCAAGGTAAGCACTGGTGACCCGTGTGGGAGGAACCATGTCGTCATCGCCCAACATTGCTATGGAAATAGTGAGCAGGGATTTTTTCGAAGCCCAGCGGGCGACCGCGAATGCCGTGGCAAGCAGGTATGACGAACAGATCCAAACCGACATCAAACGCGCCGATCTGTGGGGCAAGGCCGTCCTGGCTCTGGGAACGGCGCTGTTAGGCGCCTTTGGCATCGGCGAACTCGCTGACGTGCTTCCGCTGCAAGACGATTGGCATCGGCCCAGGGCAATGGCCCTGCTTGCCCTCGCGATCACTGCCATCGGATTGATCGGATACCGCCTGTCCAAGGTGGGAACACCGCTGGTGGTGCGGGCCTCGATCGAGGACATGGTGAACGCCGGCTCTGGTGGGCTGCGGCGCCGCGAGAAACACCTTGTCGAGACGGTGTACCAGCGGTTCAGCCACGCGAACGGCGTTACCTGTCCAACCGAGTATGCGGCGATCGCGGCCATCATCGAGATCACCTTCACCGAGCTGGCCGATCACGGTGTCACGGCCGATATGATTCCGGCCTTGACTCAGGCCCAACGAGAGGAACATCGCGGTCGCATCAGGGCCACATTGCTCTCGCCGGACACTCCCATCAAGCTCGGGCACCGTCACCGCCACGAACCGTGCAACAACAAGGCCTGCGTTGCTCAGCGACGAGCAAGGCTGGTCGACACGTATCTCGATCTGGTGCTGAGTCACCCGCTCCTGGCGCTGCAAAAGTCAGCACTGGTGCGAAGCGAGCTGCGCTGCATGATGAGCAATGCGCATGCGGCGGTAGTCAGGCGGCGTGCCGTCAATGCCACCACCGACTGGCTGTCCGCGATCGCCTTGGGGGCAATCGCCGTCGGCATCGTTGGGGCTACGTTTCTCACGTTCCATGCGAATGCTCCCGACGCAATCCGCAGTCTCGAGCTGCAGCGCAGCAAGACATGTGCGGAGATCGCCGGCGTGCTCGCCGAGCACAACCTGAGCGCCATGGAGTTGCCACCGGCATGCCCGTAGACCCCTGACACGAGCGCGCATCGCTGTACATTGCCCCTCGGCATGTCATGTACAGACATGCGCGCTCGCGGGAGGTCCCCCCAGCGCGTTCGCGGAACAGGGGGAGAGGAGGCTCAGGGCCAGGCGTGTACTTGGTTCTGGGCCGGTTCGATACCCAACTGCACCAGGAGCTCCACGGCGTCGGCGGCCTGCTCGCAGATCACCGGGACCTCTGGGCGTTCGCGGGAGTTGAAGTTCTCCAAGACGAACGCCGCACCGGACTTCTGCCCGGGCGGGCGGCCGATTCCCACCCGAACCCGTTGAAAGTCGTTGGTACCCAAGGCTGATCCCACCGAGCGCAGGCCGTTGTGGCCGGCGGCGCCGCCACCGAACTTCAGCCGGATGCGCCCGAAATCGATATCGAGCTCGTCGTGAACGATCACCACGTCGGCCGGAGCCACGGAGTAGAAGTTCGCCAGCGGGCCCACCTGGCGGCCCGACTCGTTCATGTAGACCCGCGGTTTGGCCAGCACCACCGACCTGCCGCCGAGGCGGCCTGTAGCCACCTCGGCGCCAGATCGTTTGTGCACCTTGAACTTGTCGCCCAGCCTGGCGGCCAGGATATCGACCACCATGAACCCGATGTTGTGCCGGGTGCTCGCGTAGTCCGGACCTGGATTACCCAGGCCGACCACAAGAATGGGTTCGGCCATCGGAATGGGCCGGTCCGCTGAAAACTACTCGGAAGCTTCGGCCTCTTCAGCAGCCTGCTCTTCGAGCTGGGCTTCCACCGGTGCGCCGCCGCCCTCGGCCTCGAGCTCTTCCTCGGTCGGCGCGGTGACGATGTTGATCACCAGCAGTTCGGGATCCGAGATCAGCGTGACGCCCTCGGGCAGTTCGATGTCGGCGGCGGTGATCTGCGTGCCTGCGACGACGCCTTCGACCGACACGGTCAGCTGGTCCGGGATGGACATGGCGTCGGACTCAATTTCGATCGAGTTGGTCTCCTGGGTGACCAGGGCGCCCGGCTGGGCGTCACCCTCGATGAGGACGTTGACGTCGACGGTCACCTTCTCGCCGCGGCGCACGATGATGAGGTCGACGTGCTGGATGTTGCGCTTGATCGGGTGGATCTCGAGCTGCTTGGGCAGTGCCAGCGCCTCGGTGCCGCCGATGTCGAGGGTCAGCACCGCGTTGGTGCCGAAGTTACGCAGCACGGCGGACAGCTCGCGCGACGGGAGGGTGAGGTGCTGCGGCTCGGTGCCGTGGCCGTAGAGAACGGCGGGAACCTTGCCGTCGCGACGGGCCTGACGCGACGCGCCCTTGCCGGTCTTTTCGCGGACTTCAGCGATGAGATTGTTTGCGGCGTGCGCCTTGGACTTGGCCATGTGATCTACTCCTGTGCCTGTGCGGTCATCGCACGGCCAGGGTCACGCGCTATTGCGCGGAGGTTCCCGTCGATAACGGTGGCCTGGCCACCCTCGCCGTGATCGCCCGCAAGGTTAGCGCACCGCCGCCCCGCAACAGAAATCGTCTACAGCGAGAAGCGGGTGCCGGTGAGCTGCTCGGACAGCTCCCAGAGCGCGGTGGCCGTCTTGGCCTTGCGGGCCAGCGGGCTGCGACCCACGCGCTGCGTCGCCCCGCGGCTGAGGAACCGGGGGCCGACGAAGCTGTCGCCGGGCAGATCCTGAGACACCGCGTAGAGCGTCTGGCGGGCACCGAAATCGGCGTTGGTGGCGAACAGTTTGTTGCCGGCGTCCCAGAATGACGTCCCGAGGCGGCTGCCGGTCTTGCCCTGCAGGTTGGTCGCCGAATATCCGGGATGGGCGGCCACCGAGGTCAGCGTCGATCCGGCGCGGTCGAGGCGATGCTGCAGCTCGGTGGTGAACAGCAGGTTTGCCAGCTTGGACTGGCCGTAGGCCGGCCACGCGAAGTACGGCCGCGCCTTCCAGTTCAGGTCCTTGACGTTGACTCGTCCCATCAGGTGCATCATCGACGACACCGTGACCACCCGGCCGGTGATCTTCGGCAGCAGCAGGTTGGTCAGCGCGAAATGGCCGAGGTGGTTGGTGCCGATCTGGCTTTCGAAACCGTCGGCGGTTTCGGCGTACGGCACCGCCATGATGCCTGCGTTGTTGACCAGCACATCCACCTGGATGATGCCGGCGGCGAAGTCCCGCACCGAGGACAGCGACGACAGGTCCAGGGCGCGGACTTCGACGTCGCCCGGCATGCCCGCCGCGGCGGTCTCACCTTTCGAGGTGTTGCGCACCGCCAGGATCACCTTGGCGCCCACCCGGGCGAGCTCGCGCGCGGTGACTTCCCCGAGCCCGCTGTTGGCTCCGGTGACGATCACGGTGCGTCCGGCGAAGGAGGGCAGGTTCGCGGCGGTCCAGTTGGTCATGTTGCCCAGGTTAGCGAGATGGAGTCCCTCACTTGACTGCCACTGAGAAATCGCGGATGGTCGCCTCGATCGCATCGGACTGGGCCACGGCCTGATTGGCCAGCGTGCTGGCAGTGAACTGGATCAGGTAGCGATCGAAGGTCGGGGTCACCGGGATCACCACCCGGTTGTAGGTGTGGATGCGCCGGCCGTCGGGGGCGTCATAGCTGCCCTCGATCATCGCCGACGGGAACCCGTCGAAATCCTGGAACGACTCACCGAGTTTGGTGAACCCCTGCGAGAACTGCGCGTCGGTATTGGCGCGTTTGATCGCCTCGGCCACGTCGAAGTTGCCCCACAATTTGAACGCCATCACCATCGCGTTCGGATAGTGGTCCGGGCTGTTCTTGGGGCGGAGGAGTTCGACGTCGCGCAACTCGGGGTCGGTGACCTTCGCCCAGCCCGCCGGTACCGGAAGCGTGATGGTGACGTCGGTCAGGTCACGCACGGCCAACGGTTGGCCGGTGACACCGAGGCCTTCGAGATACTCGTAGAACGGCACCGGCTGTTCGCTGGTGGTCGCCGGGGCCGGCGCGGACAGCGTGGGACTGTCTGTCCAAATCGATTGGTAGTCAGGAGTTTTCGCCCCGCAAGCCGTCACCACACCCAACGCGGCGACGGCGGCTGCGAGGCGACGCAGCCTCACAGAATCTCGCGGACCGTATCGATCGGCCGGGCCAGACGGGTGCCTTTGTCGGTGACGACGAACGGGCGTTCGAGCAGGATGGGATGTTCGGCGAGCGCGTCGAGAAGTTCCTCATCACCGGCGTCGGCCAGGTTCAACTCGGTGTACAGCGATTCCCGTTTGCGCACCGCGGCGCGTACGTCGATGCCGGCCGCGGAGATCATGGTCGCGATCTCCGCCCGCGACGGGGGCGTCTTAAGGTACTGCACGACCGTCGGTTCGATCCCGTTGTCGCGCAACAGATCCAACGTCTTGCGGGAGGTGGTGCACTTCGGGTTGTGGTAGATGGTCGCCACTTACGCCGACCCGTCGAACAGGCTGGTCACCGAACCGTTGTCGAACACCGCCCGGATGGTGTTGGCCAGCAGTGGCGCGATGGACAGCACCGTCAGTGCCGGGAACCGCTTCTCTTCGCCGATCGGCAGGGTGTTGGTGACGATGACCTCGCGGGCACCGCAGTCGGCCAGTCGCTGCGCCGCCGGGTCGGACAAGACGCCGTGGGTGGCGGCGATGATCACGTCGGTGGCGCCGTCCTGGCGGAGCAGATTCACGGCGCCGGCGATGGTGCCGCCGGTGTCGATCATGTCGTCGGTGAGGATGCAGGTCTTGCCCCGGACATCGCCCACCACGCGGTTGGACTTGACCTGGTTGGGCACCAGCGGATCCCGCGTCTTGTGGATGAAGGCCAGCGGCACCCCACCGAGGGCGTCCGCCCATTTCTCGGCGACGCGCACGCGGCCGGAGTCGGGGGAGACGACCACCATGTCGTGGGTGGCGTAATTTTCGGCGATGTAGCCGGTGAGGAGCTTCTGGGCACGCATGTGGTCCACCGGGCCGTCGAAGAAGCCCTGGATCTGGTCGGTGTGCAGGTCGACGGTCACGATGCGATCAGCACCTGCGGTCTTGAGCAGGTCGGCGACCAGGCGCGCCGAAATGGGCTCCCGACCCCGGTGCTTCTTGTCCTGACGGGCGTAGGGGTAGAACGGCACGATCGCGGTGATGCGCTTGGCGCTGCCGCGCTTGAGCGCGTCGATCATCAGCAGCTGTTCCATCAGCCAGGTGTTCAGCGGCGCCGGATTGCTCTGCAGCACGAATGCGTCGCTGCCGCGCACCGATTCATCGAACCGGACGAAGATCTCGCCGTTGGCGAAGTCGCGTGCGGTGGTCGCGGTGACCGGAACGTCGAGTTCCTTCGCGACTTGTTCGGCCAGTTCGGGGTGCGCCCGACCCGAGAAGAGCATCAAGCTTTTGCGGTTGTCGGTCCAGTCGTGGCTCACTCTTGCCCTCGCCGGTAGGGAATTGATACGCGCCAATCGTACGTAGCGTTTCCGGGTGTGTGGTGCCGGGTTACCAGATCCCCAACGTCAGGCATCCTGTTCGGGTTGTTCGCCCGTCGCTTCTCGGGCCGCTTTGGCCGCTGCGCTACCGGGTCGCTTGCGCTGAACCCAGCCCTCGATGTTGCGTTGTGGGCCGGCCGAGACCGCCAGCGCGCCTGGTGGCACGTCGTCGCGCAGCACGGTCCCCGCGCCGGTGTAGGCGCCGTCGCCGACGGTGACCGGTGCCACGAACATGGTGTCGGAGCCGGTCCGCACATGGGAGCCGACGGTGGTCCGGCGTTTGGTCTCGCCGTCGTAGTTGACGAACACGCTGGAGGCGCCGATATTGCTGTGCTCGCCGATATCGGCGTCGCCGACATAGGTCAGGTGCGGCACCTTGGTGCCGGCGCCGATCACCGAGTTCTTGGTTTCGACGAACGCCCCGAGCTTGCCGTCGGCGCCCAGCGCGCTGCCGGGACGGAGATAGGTGAACGGGCCGACGGTGGCGCCGGCGCCGATCGACGACGAGGTGGCGTGGGTGCGGATCACCGAAGCGGTGTCCCCGACGCTGACGTCGTCCAGTGTGGTGTCGGGGCCGATGGTGCAGTGCCCGCCCACCTGGGTGGCGCCCAGCAGCTGGGTGCCGGGGTGCACGACGGTGTCGCCGCCGATGGTGACGTCGACGTCGACCCAGGTGGTGGCCGGGTCGATGACGGTGACGCCGTTGCGTTGATGCGTGGCGACGATGCGCCGGTTGAGCTCGGCGGCCAGTTCAGAGAGCTGCACACGATCGTTGACGCCGGCGACGACCATGCTGTCGTCGACGTGCTTGGCGAGCACCGTCTGCCCGTCACCCCGGACGATGGCGATCACATCGGTGAGGTAGAGCTCGTGCTGGGCGTTGTCGGAACTCAGACGGTTCAGCGCCGAGCGCAGTGCCGCCACGTCGAAGGCATAAACGCCGGCATTGACCTCGCCGATCTCGCGCTGGCTCGGAGTGGCGTCCGCCTCCTCGACGATCGCGATGACCTCGCCGTCCTGGGTGCGCAGGATGCGTCCGTAACCCCTCGGGTCAGGCAGCGTCGTGGTGAGCACCGTGGCCAACGCGGACTCGGAGCGGTGAGTCTCGATCAGGCCGGACAGGGTCTCGGCGTTGAGCAGGGGCACATCACCGGAGACCACCACCACGACGCCCCGGAAATCCTGCGGGAGCGCGGTCAGCCCGCACAGGACGGCATGGCCGGTGCCCAGTTGCTGCTCCTGGACCGCGATGTCGATGGTGCGGCCCAACTGCTCGGCCAGCTCGACCACTGCCGGGGCGATGCGCTCGCGGTGCTTGCCCAGCACCGCGACCAGATGGTGCGGCTCCACCTCGGCCACCGCGTGCATGGCATGGGCCAGCATGCTGCGCCCGGCCAGCGGGTGCAGCACCTTGGGGGTGTCTGAGCGCATTCGGGTACCGGCACCTGCAGCCAGCACAAGTACTGCGGATTCGCCTTGAATTGTCATGAAAGCTCCGTCGCCAGGACTCGAACCTGAACTATCTGAACCAAAATCAGAGGTGCTGCCGATTACACCACGACGGACTGCCGACGCCGGAAATCCTAATGCAAGCCGTTAGTGTGATGCTCGTGGCAGCTCCGGACAAAGAGGTGCGCGCACCGCGGGCCCGGATGACTGGCAGCGAGCGCCGGCATCAGCTGATCGACATCGCGCGGGCGCTGTTTGCCGAACGCGGCTATGACGCCACCTCCATCGAGGAGATCGCCCAGCGGGCCAACGTCTCCAAACCCGTGGTCTACGAGCATTTCGGCGGTAAAGAGGGTCTGTATGCGGTGGTGGTGGACCGGGAGATGTCGGCGTTGCTCGACGGCATCACCAGCTCGCTGACCAACAATCGCTCCCGCACCCGGGTGGAAACGGTCGCACTGGCGCTGCTGACCTACGTCGAGGAGCGCACCGACGGATTCCGGATCATGATCCGCGACTCGCCGGCCTCCATCAGCTCCGGCACCTACTCGTCGCTGCTCAACGATGCCGTGTCGCAGGTCGCCTCGATCCTGGCCGGTGACTTTTCCCGTCGCGGGCTCGACCCCGAGCTGGCGCCGCTGTACGCGCAGGCACTCGTCGGCTCGGTGTCGATGACCGCGCAGTGGTGGCTCGACACCCGGGAGCCGAAGAAAGAAGTGGTGGCCGCGCATCTGGTGAACCTGATGTGGAACGGCCTGACCCATCTCGAGGCGGACCCGCACCTGCAGGACGAGTAACCTGCCGCTCAGCGATTTGAGATGGCACTCAGTCAAGAGAATTCGCCGAGAACTTCGTCTGAGTGCGCTGTCAACCCGGAGTCGACGTAGAGAGCTTTCCGTCGCGCACGGCCACCGGGTTGTCGCACGGGTGATACGCCCCGGTGCAGGCCACCGCGATCAGATCTCCGGGGTGGACGTCGGCGGGTAATTCCATTTCGGCGCCACAGGAGCCGACGGTCATGAGGGCTGTCGGCCCGAGCGAGGCCCGGTTGGCCAGAGTGGCGGTGTAGCGCGCGGCGTTCAGTGCCAACAGGCCGTCGACGGCCACCACAGTGCTGCTGTGCCGAGCTGTCACCGAGTGCACGCGGTACAGCGTCACCCCGGCGCGGGCGGCCAGTGCGCGGCCCGGTTCCACCACGATCGTCGGCCGGGGGAACCGTTCGGCCGCGCAGGCGGCGTCCAACGCGTCGTCGACGAACGAGGCCAGCTCACGCAGGTTCAGTTCCGGATCGCCGCTGACGTAGGGCACGCCGTGGCCACCACCGATGTTCAGCTCGCCGAGGACCACCCGATGGGCGCGCCGCACGTCTGCCATCGTGACGATCATCCGCCGGACCGCGTCGCCGTACTGCTCGGCATCGCTCACCTGCGACCCGATGTGGCAGTGCAGGCCCACCAGGCGCAGCGAGGGTTCGGCCAGAATTCTGGTGACGGCCTCGGCGAGGTGAGCGCCGGGAGTGCACCGCACCAGCACGTTCTGGGGTCGACGGACCAGGCCGGCCAGGTGGGTGATCTCCGGCAACGAGTCGATGACGATGCGGCCGACGCCCGCTGCCACCGCGGCAGCCAGGTGGTCCGCGGATGTCGCGGAACTGTGGTGGACGATCCGCGCCGGGACGACCCCGCCGGCCAGGGCAATGGCGAGCTCGCCGCCGGAACAGACATCCACCCCCAGGTGTTCGTCGGCGGCCCACCGCGCCACACCCGCGGTCATCAACGCCTTGCCGGCGTAGACCACGCCGGTGCCGGGTAACTCCTTGCGGTAACGCCGCGCGCGGCGTCGGAAGTCAGCTTCGTCGAGCACATGGGTGGCGGTGCCGTACTCGTCGGCGATGTCGGCACACGAGACACCACCGATGGACAACCGGCCCGACCCGTCGACATGGGTGGTGTGCGGCCAGAGCGCCGGATCCAGGCGCGGAGTCCTGGCGGTGCGCCGGGAGGGCAGGAGGTCGAGAAGGGTCATGGATCCACGGTGCGCGCGGCAGCTGGGAAGGGGCACAGGCATTGACGAGGTTTTGACAGCTTCGGCCCGAATTCTGATGTCGATGCGCGCCCCTAGAATGGGTGCATCATGACCGCACCGGGGCACCCTTCTGTTCAGACCCCGATCGCGGGGCTCATCGAGTTGGCGCTCAGCGCGCCCACCTTCACCGACATCATCGAGCGCGCCAAGCAGCGGCCCGAGGACCTCGCACTGGTCGGTCCCACCAGCGCCCAGGTGTACGTGGCAGCCGCGCTGGCGCAGCAGGGGCCGCTGGTGGTGGTCACCGCCACCGGGCGCGACGCCGATGATCTGACCGCCGAGCTGCGCGGAGTGTTCGGCGAGGCCGCAGCGCTGTTCCCGTCCTGGGAGACGCTGCCGCATGAGCGGCTTTCCCCCGGGGTGGACACCGTCGGCGCCCGGCTGATGCTCCTTCGTCGCCTCACCCATCCCGACGACGCACGCCTGGGTCCACCGCTGCGGGTGGTGGTGACGACGGTGCGTTCACTGCTGCAGCCGATGACCCCGGATGCGGCGAAGGTGGAGCCGCTGACGCTGACCGTCGGCACCGAGACCGATTTCGACGACGTGATCGTCCGGCTGGCGGAGCTGGCCTACACCCGGGTCGACATGGTGGGCAAGCGCGGTGAGTTCGCGGTCCGCGGCGGAATCCTGGATGTGTTCGCCCCCACTGCCGAGCATCCCGTCCGCATCGAGTTCTGGGGTGACGAGGTCACCGAGATGCGGATGTTCGCCGTCGCCGATCAGCGGTCCATCCCCGAGATCCCGGTCGATTCGCTGGTGGCGGTCGCGTGTCGCGAGCTGCTGCTCACCGACGAAGTGCGCAAGCGGGCCGCCGCCCTGGTGACCTCGCACGAGGTCGCCGATCAGCATGTGACCGGCACCGTCGGCGAGATGCTCGCCAAACTCGCCGAGGGTATTCCCGTCGACGGCATGGAGGCGCTGCTGCCCGTGCTGCGGCCCGACGATCTGGTGCTGTTCTCTGATCAGCTGGCGCCGGGCACCCCGCTGCTGATCTGCGATCCGGAGAAGGTGCGCACCCGCGCTGCCGATTTGATCAAGACCGGCCGGGAATTTCTCGAGGCCACCTGGTCGGTGGCGGCCGTCGGCGGCGACGCACCCATCGACATCGAGCAGCTCGGCGGGTCCGGCTACCGCGGCCTGGGCGAGGCCCGCGCCGCCGCGCGCGCGGGCGGCCACCCATGGTGGACGCTCAGTCAGCTCTCCGACGAGGCGGCCGTCGAACTCGACCTCCGGCCTGCGCCGTCGGCGCGGGGCAGTCAGACAAACGTCGACGAGATCTTCGCGATGCTGCGCGCCCATTGTGTGACGGGCGGTTCGGCGGCGATCATCACGCCGGGCACCGGCACCGCACACCGCGTCGTCGAACAGCTGTCCGACGCCGACACCCCGGCGGCCATGCTGGAGCCCGGCGAGACCCCCAAGCCCGGTGTGGTCGGCGTGCTCAAGGGCCCCCTGCACACCGGCGTGATCCTGCCCGGCGCCAACCTGGTGGTCATCACCGAGGCCGACCTGACCGGCAACCGGGTCGCGGCCACCGAAGGTAAACGCCTGGCGGCCAAGCGCCGCAACACTGTTGACCCCCTCGCGCTCGCCGCGGGCGATCTCGTGGTCCACGACCAGCACGGCATCGGCAAGTTCGTCGAGATGACCGAACGCACTGTCGGCGGCGCGCGCCGGGAGTACCTGGTGCTGGAGTACGCCTCTGCCAAACGCGGCGGCGGGTCCGACAAGTTGTTCGTCCCGATGGATTCCCTCGATCAGCTGTCGCGCTACGTGGGCGGACAGGCGCCCAGCCTGAGCCGGTTGGGCGGCAGCGACTGGACCAACACAAAAACCAAGGCGCGCAGCGCAGTTCGGGAGATCGCCAGCGAACTGGTCACCCTCTACGCCAAGCGGCAAGCGGCACCGGGCTTCGCGTTCCCGCCGGACACACCGTGGCAGAACGAGATGGAAGACGCGTTCGGGTTCACCGAGACAGTCGACCAGTTGACGGCCATCACCGACGTGAAAGCCGATATGGAGAAGGCCGTTCCGATGGACCGGGTGATCTGCGGTGACGTCGGCTACGGCAAGACCGAGATCGCGGTGCGGGCGGCGTTCAAGGCGGTACAGGCCGGCAAGCAGGTCGCGGTGCTGGTGCCGACGACGCTGCTGGCCGATCAGCATCTGCAGACGTTCACCAACCGGATGTCCGGATTCCCGGTGACGGTCAAGGGATTGTCGCGGTTCACCGATCCCGGCGAATCGAAAAAGGTACTCGAGGGCATGGCCGATGGGTCGGTGGACATCGTCATCGGTACCCACCGGCTGTTGCAGACCGCCGTGCGCTGGAAAGACCTCGGGCTCGTCGTGGTCGACGAGGAACAGCGATTCGGCGTCGAGCACAAGGAACACATCAAGAGCCTGCGCACCCACGTCGACGTCCTGACGATGAGCGCCACCCCGATTCCACGCACCCTGGAGATGAGCCTGGCCGGGATCCGGGAGATGTCGACGATCCTCACCCCACCCGAGGAGCGCTACCCCGTGCTCACCTATGTGGGCCCGCACGACGACAAACAGGTGGCGGCGGCGTTGCGACGGGAGCTGCTGCGCGACGGGCAGGCGTTCTACATCCACAACCGGGTGGCTTCCATCGATTCGGCGGCCGCAAAGGTCCGGGATCTGGTGCCGGAGGCCCGCGTGGTCGTCGCGCACGGGCAGATGCCCGAGGAGCGGCTCGAGCGCACCGTCGAGGGTTTCTGGAATCGCGAGTTCGACATCCTGGTCTGCACCACGATTGTCGAGACGGGCCTTGACATCTCGAACGCCAACACGTTGATCGTGGAGCGCGCCGACACGTTCGGTCTGTCCCAGTTGCACCAGTTGCGGGGCCGGGTGGGCCGCAGCCGTGAGCGCGGTTACGCCTACATGCTGTACCCGCCGGAGATGCCATTGACCGAGACCGCGTTCGACCGGCTGGCCACCATCGCGCAGAACAACGACCTGGGTGCCGGGATGGCCGTGGCGATGAAGGACCTGGAGATCCGCGGCGCGGGAAACGTGCTCGGTGTCGAACAGTCCGGGCACGTCGCCGGTGTCGGTTTCGACCTCTACGTGCGGCTGGTCGGTGAGGCCGTCGAGGCCTACCGTGCCGCGGCAGACGGCGAAACCGTCGCCGGCACAGAGGAACCCAAGGATGTCCGGATCGATCTGCCGATCGACGCGCACCTGCCGCCGGAGTACATCGGCAGCGATCGACTGCGATTGGAGGGCTACCGCCGGCTGGCCGCCGCCGCCGACGACACCGCGATCGCGGCGTTGATCGAGGAACTCGTCGACCGGTACGGCCCCATCCCGGAACCGGTGTTGCGGTTGGTGGCGATGGCGCGGCTGCGGCTGCTGTGTCGTAGCTACGGCATCACCGAGGTGTCGGCCACCGGCTCGGCGGGACAACCGTCGACGCTGCGGGTCACGCCGCTCGAGCTGCAGGACTCCGGACAGCTGCGGCTCAAGCGGCTGTATCCGGGCGCCAACTACCGCGCCACCACATCGACCATCCAGGTGCCGATCCCGCGGGCAGGCAGCGGCATCGGCGCTCCGCGTATCCGTGACCTGGAGATCGCGCAGATGGTGGCCGATCTGATCTTGGCGCTGGACGGAAAACCGAAGGGCCAGATCGACATAACGAAGCTGGAGCCGGCGGGGGAGGGGAAGTAGCAATGACGGTGATCCTGGTCGACCCCCGTCGTCCCACTCTGGTGCCCGTCGATGCGGTCGAACTGCTCACCGGTGAGGTGGAGTACACCGAGGAGATGCCGGTGAAGGTGCCGTGGTCGTTGCCGTCGGCGCGGCCGGTGTCGGCCGGGGATGCTTCCGGGGCTCCCGTACTACTGTCGTCGGATCCCAAGCACCCCGCTGTGCTGGCGCGGGTCAAGGCCGGCGAGCGCGTCATCTCCACGCCTCCGCCGGCTGCCGGCGAACGACTGCTGGACGCGGTCGCCATCATGGACAAGCTGCGTACCGACGGCCCGTGGGAGAGCGAGCAGACCCACGACTCGCTGCGACGGTACCTGCTGGAGGAGACCTACGAACTCTTCGACGCCGTGCGTGGTGGTGACACCGACGAGCTGCGTGACGAACTCGGAGATGTGCTGCTGCAGGTGCTGTTTCATGCCCGCATCGCCGAGGATGCGACCGACAA
>JBEVFK010000077.1:0-25639 GCA_040512325.1 Mycobacterium sp.
TCGACGCCGAGCGATTCGATGAAACCTCTTTTGCACCATGAGTTTTCATCTGTCACAATCTGCCGATTCTTGTCGGTGGCTCTTCGTAGGGTCGTTGTATGTTCGATGACTTACCGGATTCCGCGACTGCCGCGGACCTCGATGACAACGCCCTGGCGGCGGCCATCGAGGTTTCGACGCGCGCGACCGCCACAGTCGCCGCGCACCGGTTCGCGTTCATCGCCGAGTTGCACCGCCGGCGCTACAACTCCGACTGGGAAACCGACGAAGACGCCTGCGACGCCTGGTCGTCTGTGGTCGCCGAGATCTCCTGCGCCTCCGGAACCTCGCATTATCGGGCCGAATCCGACATGGTCGTCGGTGCGGACCTGTCCACCCGGCTCCCCGAGGTCGCGGCCTTGTTGATGGCCGGCCAGATCTCGGAATACCTGGCCCGCACCATCGTCAACCGCACCGAACTGGTGATGGATCGTGAGCTGCTGGCCAAGATCGACGCCGGCATCGCCGAGAAAGCGGTGCGGTGGGGTGCGTTGTCGAAGAAGAAGCTCGACGCCGCCATCGACTTCATCGTCGACGAACACGACCCCGGCGCCCTCAAACGCACCCGGAAAACGCTCCGGGACCGCAAGATCTGGTTCGGCGAATCCACAGACGGCGTCACCGAATTCGCCGGCGTCATGGACTCGCTGGATTCGGCCCTGGTGCAGCAGCGGCTCACCCTGATGGCCAAAGGCGTCTGCAAAGACGACCCCCGCACCCTCGCGCAGCGCCGCATCGACGCGTTCGGTGCTCTCGGTGCCGGGTCGTGGCATCTGCAGTGCCGCTGCGGCAGCCCTACCTGCCCCGCCGCCGCTGACGACGGCCGCGCCTCGAATGTGGTCGTCCACATCTACGGCGATGAATCCACCTTGGCCGCCGAGCCCGATCCGTTCATGGACGGTGACGGCCCGCTGCCCGCCGACGTCTCCGAGTCCGATCCGGTGATGGATAACGACGGCCCGCCCACGGGCGCCGACGGCGTCGCCGAGCCGGCGAACGAGGTAACTGGTGTCACCGAACCGGACCCGGTGATGGACAGTGAGGACCCCTCGTCCACTCATGGCAATGCCGCTGCGGAGGACGGCGACACCGTTGTCGCCCAGCCTGATTCAAGCTTTCCAGCGCCGACCCCAGTCCGCGTGCCAGCGCCCGAACCCACGCGCCCTCGGGGAGGCTTCCTGCCTGGCTTCGGGATCATCCCGGCGGCCCTGCTGGCCAACAGAATCGCCCAGGGTGCGAAAGTCCGCTACCTCCAACCACCCGGGGACACCCCAGAAGCCGGGTACCGACCCTTGACCGCGCTCGACGAATGGGTCCGGTCGCGGGACTTGTCCTGCCGGTTCCCCAACTGTGATGTCCCCGCGGCATTGTGCGATCTCGACCATACTGTCGCGCACGGCAACGGCGGCCCAACGCATGGCTCGGACTTGAGCGCGAAGTGCCGACATCACCACCTGATGAAGACCTTTCGACCAGGCTGGTCCGACGTGCAATACCCCGATGGCACCATTGTGTGGACTACTCCGTCGGGTCGCACGTACACCACCAAACCGGGCAGCAGACTGTTCTTCCCCACGGTCAACACCACCACCGCGCTCATCGTCCCCGGCACGCCGGTCCCCAACAGTGCCGACAAACTCCGGCTGATGCCGAAGCGAAAACGCAGTCGCGCCAAAGAACGCGCCTATCGCATCAACGCCGACCGCGCCCTCAACGACGCCCACGTGGCCGAAAACAACAACCCACCCTTCTGAGTGGTGGTCAGGAAGGTCCGGCGATCGTGATCAACGCCTGCACGGTGTCCGGCAAGGGCAGTGTCGTGTCGAGTTCGTGGGTGCAGGCGACGCGCAGCAGCGGTTCGATCGCGGTGACATCGGCACGGATCCTGGCCCGGTCGACCTCGGACTTGCCGAAGGCGTTGGTGGTACGGGTCCGTATCCGCTCGAGGATCACCTCGATGGGTGCGCTGAGCAGGACTACGGCGTCGAAGCGGTGGTAGAACCGTCCCTGGTTGGCCACCGTTCCCTGTACGAACAAAGGACCGGTGCGCGGCCGGGACAGCAGCGCGTCGATCCGGTCCTCCCGCCACAACGGTTCACCGGCGACGATGTGGATCCAGTCGCCGTAGTCGGTGTCGATGGTGTCGTAACCGCGGAGGGCGAGCGCGGCGAGCGCACTGGACTTTCCCACCCCGGACATACCCGTGATCAGCACCGCCGTCATCGACCCAGTCTGCGCGAGACTGTGGCACGCTGGACTGCATGGCTCGAGAAATTCAGGTCACGATCGACTGTGCCGATCCCGCCGCCCTTGCCGGCTTCTGGGCTGAGGTCTTGGGTTATCGAATCCAGCAGCCGCCCAATGGTTTTGATACGTGGGACGCAGCGCTGGCCGCGATGGGCATTCCGCCCGAGCGGCGCAATGACGCTTCGGCGCTCGTCGATCCCGCCGAAAGCGGACCGCGGATCTACTTTCAGCGGGTCCCCGAGGGCAAGGCCGCCAAGAACCGGATGCACCTCGATGTCCGCGTGGCACCCGGATCGACGGGGGATGAGCGGATGGCGGCCCTCGAGGCGGAATGCGCCAGACTGGTCGCGCACGGCGCCACCCGACTCTCGCGAGTGGAACCTGCGCCGCCACTGGACGGTGGTCACATCGTGATGGCAGACCCCGAAGGCAACGAGTTCTGCCTCGACTGACCCCACGCAGTGAGCGCCGACATCCACCCGGTTCGGTCGTCAGATCTTCCAGACCAGCAGAGGTAGCCGTCCGGTCGGACCAGCACCGCAGGGCCGTCGTCGGCGCGCTCCGCCTGCATCACCCCGGTCACCTCGACCGGTACCGTCGACCGTTCGCGAAGCAACACAAAGCCCGGTGTGCGTTGCAGCTCGGTGAGGCGAAGACCCACCAGTGGTATCTGCGTGGCGCGGGTGCCTACCAACGGGCTCTCATCAGGGCGGTGGGAATAGCGCAGCGTCGTACCGGTGAAGCTGCCGGCCACGGCGTCGCGGATTCGCGGCACACCGAGCAACCTCGGTGCCAACAGGTTCCGCAGAAACCGTGCCGGACGTGGATACAGGGTGACACCGCGCGCCATCAGGCCCGACTGTTTCACCACTCGCGCGCCGATGGGGTGGCGTTCCTCGTGGTAGGTGTCGAGCAGGCTGTCGTCAGCGCCCGCGAGCACGGCATCGATTTTCCAGGCGAGGTTGGCGGCGTCCTGGATCCCGGTGTTCATGCCCTGTCCGCCCATAGGGGAGTGGACGTGCGCGGCGTCACCGGCCAAGAAGACCCGGCCGTGCCGATACTGCGTGACTTGCCGTTCATCACAATGGAATCGAGACTTCCAACTGATCTCGTGCAATCCGTGGTCGGTGCCCATCGCACGGGTGAGCACGTCGACGATCTCGGCATCGCGCACCGGTTCGGTATCGGGCACTTGATGATTGCGGTCCCAGACCATCGCCCGGTACCACGAACCGTCGCTATCCCTGGGCCCGTAGGGTGCCAGGAAGCCGAAGACGTCGCGAGTGCTGCCCAGTGTCAGACCGCCACCGTCGGGCCCGTGGGCGAGCTTGACGTCGGCGAGGACGATCGACGACAGAATCGTCTTGCCGGGGAAGTTCGCTCCGACGAGTCTGCGCACCGCGCTGTGTGCGCCGTCGGCGCCGACGACATACCGGGCACGCCAGCTGACAGCGGGGCCGTCATTGGGGTGGAAGGGCCTGGCGGTGACCGTCACGCCGTCGTCGTCCTGCTCGAGTGCGACGACCTCCATCCCGCGCGTGATGTCGGCGCCCTCTGCCCTGGCGTAATGATCCAGTGCGGCATCGATATTCGTCTGCGGCGTGATCAACACAAACCGGTAGGGCGAGTCGAGGTGGGTCAGATCGATCCGGGCGCCGGCGAAAATCGTGGCACCCGGGGCGTGCTGTCCTTCGGTCACCAGGTCATCGGCCAGCCCTCGGGCGTCGAGCACCTCCAGCGTGCGGGGCATCGTGGCGAACGCGCGGCTCGAAGGATTGACCGTGGGCCACCGTTCCAGAACCGCCACGGATCGGCCTGCCCGGGCAAGGTCACCGGCAGCCGTCAGGCCTGTGGGCCCGGCGCCGACCACCAGTACGTCGACGATGTGAGTGGTCATCGCAGCGCCGCTTCCGGCTGAGGGAACCAGCGGCGAATGTCCTCCGGCGTCGAGGCCGCAGCACGGTTGAACACGAAGCGACAGCCGGGATGCAGGCTATGCGCGGCATTGAGAATCGACTCGAACAACAGGGTGTTGCTCGCGACCAGCCGGATCCCCGCGCCGATCAGCACCGCGTCGTAAGGCTTGGCGGCCAGCCAGGTACGGGCTTTCTCAGCGCCGGCCTCGCCGGAGTCGACCAGGCAGTTGTCCACGAGGTAGCCCGCGGCGCGCAGCCCCGCCACATTGTCGTCGTTGACCGCTTGGAGTTTGGCCCTGGTCAAGCCGCTGAACTGGGCAAAGTCCGGGGACGAGAAGTCGATCAACTGGGGGTCGAGTCCGATTTGAATGGCGCAAATGCGGCTCATAGTTCCGCTCCTCGCAGTAAGTCAACGATCGGTGACTTCGACCGTACGGTGCGCCGGACGAAGTTGTCAACATTCGCTGACTTATCCTCGGTGCATGCCTGCCGCCCGTACCCGCAACGCCGAAGCCACCCGAGCCGACATCCTGTCCGCCGCCCGGTTGCGCTTCGGCGCCGATGGTTACGACCGCACCACCTTGCGGGCGGTCGCCGCCGATGTGGGTGTGGACGCTGCTCTGGTGATCCGGTACTTCGGCAGCAAGCAGGATCTGTTTGCCGCGGCCGCCGAGTTCACGATCGACCTGCCCGATCTGCGCGGTGTCGAGCCGGAGGTTCTGGCCTATGCCCTGCTGTCCAGGTTCTTCGCCGTGTGGGAAGAGGACGCCACCTTCGTCGCGCTGTTGCGCGCGGCGATGACGAGTGAAACGGCGGCGAACACCATGCGCCTCGTCTTCGCCACGCAGGTGGCTCCGGCTTTGGCGGTGGTCACTCCCGACCATCCCGCCGAGAGGGTAGGACTGCTAGGCGCGTTCGTGATCGGTCTTGCCACCACCCGCTATGTGCTGGCCAATCCGGCAGTCGTCAACCTCAGCCACGACGACATGATCCGCTGGACCTCGCCGGTGATCACCCAGTTGCTCACCGGACCCGCCCCCAGCTAGCCATCTGGGCCGCGGCTGCTTGTGCTTGGCGCGCAGGGCGTTTCGCAGCAGCGTCGAAATCCTGACATAAGTCACCATCTGTTGACATGGGTGGTGCCTCGGCTTACTGTCCTAAGTCATCAACTGTTGATAACGCTGGTCGCCGAGCTACCCCCACCGATGCACTGACGCGTGGTGGCGGACGTGCGCGGATTGGACCTTTGTCTATTGCTTTGGTGAACACAGGAGTTCACCAGTTCTGAAGCGCATCATCATTGTCAGACAGGAGAAATGGATCATGAGTTTTGTTGCCGCCGTGCGGGGCGAACTGCCGCCGCACCGATATTCCCAGGCTGAGGTCACCGACGCGCTGCTGGCGATGCCCGGATATGCCGAGCACGCTGACTTCGTGCGCTCCGTACACAACAGCGCGAAAGTCGAAAGCAGGCACACGGTGTTGCCGCTCGAGGACTACGCCGGGCTCATCGACTTCGGCGCCGCCAATGACGTGTTCATCGAACATGCCGTGGAATTGGGCTGTGCCGCGGTGCTCGGCGCCCTTGCCGATGCGGGGTTGTGTCCTGCTGATGTCGACCTGATCATGACGACCACCGTCACAGGACTCGCCGTCCCGACCATCGATGCGCGGATCGCCCAACGGATCGGTCTGCGCAGCGACGTGCGACGGGTGCCCCTGTTCGGGCTGGGCTGTGTCGCCGGCGCGGCGGGTACCGCACGGCTGCATGATTACCTGCGAGGTGCACCCGATGCGGTCGCTGTCCTGCTGGCGGTCGAATTGTGCTCGCTGACACCGAAAACCGAGCCGTCGATGGCGACACTGGTGGGGAGCGCACTGTTCGGTGACGGCGCCGCGGCGGTGGTGATGGTGGGTGATCGCCGCGCTGAACAGATCGGTGCGTCGGGTCCTGAGGTCATCGATTCGCGCAGTCACCTCTATCCCGATTCGCTGCGCACCATGGGGTGGGACGTGGGCGCCAGTGGCTTCCGGCTGGTGCTCTCGCCCGATGTGCCCGCCGTCGTCGAGAAGTACCTCTCCGACGACGTGACGAGATTCCTTGCTACACATGACCTCACCGTCGCCGATGTCGGAGCCTGGGTCAGCCACCCCGGTGGCCCGAAGGTGATCGAGGCCATCACCGCGACGCTGGATCTGCCCGAGGATGCGCTGGAACTGACCTGGCGTTCACTGGCTGAGGTGGGCAACCTCTCGTCGGCCTCGGTGCTGCACGTCCTGCGCGACACCATGGCCAAGTGCCCGCCGGCGGGCAGCCCGGGCGTGCTGATGGCGATGGGCCCGGGCTTCTGCTCGGAAATCGTCCTGTTGCGGTGGCGCTGACCATGATCTGGTACACCCTGCTTATCGTCGCGGTCGCAGTCGAACGACTGGCTGAACTCATTGTCTCCAAACGTAACTGGGCATGGAGCCGGGAACGTGGTGGCACTGAGGTCGGCGCCGGTCACTATCCCGTGATGGTGGCCCTGCACGCCGCGCTGCTCGCCGGATGTCTACTCGAGGTCGTGGTCCTCGACCGCCCGTTCATCCCGGCACTGGGCTGGCCGATGCTCGCCATAGTCGTTGGCGCACAGGTCTTGCGGTGGTGGTGCATCACCACCCTCGGGCAGCAATGGAACACCCGGGTGATCGTGGTACCGGGCGCGCCGAGGGTGGTAGGCGGTCCCTATCAGTGGATTCCACACCCCAACTATGTCGCGGTGGTGATCGAGGGGATCGCGTTGCCGTTGGTGCACTCGGCGTGGTTGACGGCACTGGTCTTCACCGTCGCGAACGCCGCCCTGCTGCGCACCCGGATCAGAACTGAGAACATCGCACTCGCGAACCTCACATGATCGATCTACTCGTGGCCGGGGGAGGCCCGGCGGGCCTGACGACCGCACTGCACGCGGCATGTGCCGGCCTGGAAGTCGTCGTTGTCGAGCGCCGCGAAGGTGCGTTGGACAAAGCCTGCGGTGAGGGTCTGATGCCGCATACGCTCGGCCATCTCAACAGGCTCGGCATCAACCCCAACGGTCGACCACTGCGCGGAATCCGTTATTGCACAGCTGATCGCCGCGTGGAAGCGGCCTTTCGTTCGGGGAACGGACGGGGTGTCCGCAGGACGGTGCTGCACCGAGCACTGCACGACGCCGCTGCCACCGCCGGAGTGCGGTTCGAGTATCGCGACGTCGGCGAGGTCAGTCAGGACACGGATTCGGTACACGCCGCCGGTTTCCGGGCCAGATATCTCGCCGCGGCCGACGGGCTGCATTCACCCATTCGCAGTCAGCTCGGACTCTCGCGACCCTCGGTCGGTCCTCGCCGCTGGGGTATCCGTCGGCACGTCGAGATTGCGCCGTGGTCAGACCTGGTCGAAGTGCACTGGGCGGCAGGCAGCGAGGCGTATGTGACTCCGGTGTCCGACGGTTGCGTGGGGATCGCCGTCCTCGGCTCGACGCGGGGCGGCTTCGACAAGCACCTCGATGAGTTTCCGGAACTTCGGGAGCGGGTGCAGGGCCTGCCCCACGGGCCGGACCGCGCCGCCGGTCCACTGCGTCAGCGGGTCAGCACGCGGACAGCGGGACGCGTCCTGCTCGTCGGCGACGCCGCCGGCTACGTCGACGCGCTGACCGGTGAGGGGATGGGGCTGGCCTTCGGTGCGGCCGAGCTGCTGGTGGACTGCATCATCGCCGACCGCACCGAAGACTACGACCGCCGGTGGCGTCAGCTGACCTGGCGGTATCGCTTCCTGACAGCGGCACTGGTGCACGCCGGTGCCCACCCCAGGCTGCGATCCCGGATCGTGCCCTCGGCGGCCGCGCTGCCGTGGGTGTTCTCGGGTGTGGTCAATCAGCTGGCTGCTTGACCGGGCAGAATGGCATGCCCGGCCCTCTCTCCCCGGGACTCCTCCGTCGCCCGCATCGTCGACCGGGCAGAATGGCATGCCCGGCCCTCTCTCCCCGGGACTCCCCCGTCGCCCGCATCGTCGACCGGGCAGAAGTGGGTACCCGGCGGGCATGTGGACCACAGACAGACGAATCGACGCGCCCGCGGACACGGTGTGGCAGATCCTGACCGATCTGAATGCGTGGCCGGTCTGGGGTCCGACCGTGACCGGGGCGGAACTCTCCGATGGGGGCCCGTTCCGGCTGGGCGCCCGTGGCAAGGTGTGGACGCCGGTCGGTGTGCCACTTCCCTTCGAGATCAACGAATTTCAGCCGGGCTCCATGTGGGCCTGGAAAGTCGGTGGGATCCCCGCCACCAGACACGGGGTCGATCCGATCGGCACCGGTTGCCGGGTCTGGATGAGCGCGCCGGCGTGGGGTCCGGTCTACGTGCCGGTGCTGGCGATCGCGCTACGCAGAATCGAGCACATGGCAATGGCTAGATGAGGGCGGCGAGTTCGGCGACCAGCTGAATCACTCGTCGCGCATCTGCTTCGGTGGGATCCTGATCCGGGTCATAGATGGCCAGACTGAGTCCGACGCACCCGCCCTGGGACAGCGCAGCGGTCAGGGTGGACGTCAGCTCCACCCACGTCAGTCCACCCGGCTCGTCGGGGAAGTCGGGTAGACCCTGCGCGCGGAATTCCACCGGGTCCAGCACGTCGAGATCAACGTGCAACCACCACCGAGCTGCGCTGACGTGCCGCACCGCCGCTGCCCCCGCAGCCGCGGGGTCCGCGGTCACGGTGTCCAGCGGGGCCAGCCAGATCCCCATGTCACGCAGCGACCCGACATTGAACCGTCGGCGCCACACCTCGTCGCGCGGACCCAGCACCGCCAGTTGTTCGGGTCGCAAGGCCGGCAGGGCGGTGGCCAGCGGACCTGACAGCAGCCGACCGGTCACGCCCAGCAGCAGGCCGATCTCGGCGTTGGCAGCTTCACCGTCTTCGGAGACGTCGAGCGGCATGGTGTCCTCGTGGCCGTCGACAAACACGAGGCCGAACGTGAATCCTGTTGTCTCGGCGTGGTCGCGCAATCCGGTGGTGATGCCCAGCAGCGTCGAGCAGTCTCCGCCGTAGACCACAGGGAACCGCCCTGCGTGCAGCGCGGCCCCGACCCGGTGCTGCAGCGCGGCGGTCATCGTGAGCAACGCCGGTTCATTGAGCAAGCTGGTCTGCACTCCGCGCTGCAACGTCGGGGCCGCCAGCCCACTCAGGTCCTCGGCCGGCACGAGCCGATGGCCCCCGAATGCTGCCGCCAGCCCGGCCTCCCGCAGTGCTGCGGCAGCCCGGGCTTGATGAGCCGGCCGACCGTACCCGTCGAACGGGACACCGATCAGTTCGACATCAGCCACGATTCCTTTGTAGCAGCACGGTAGGTGGCGGACTCGAACCTTCGGGGTATCAGCAAGTGGAATGTGCACTTTCAATTACGGTTCCACTACCTCCCGGCTGGACCGGAAGCTCAGAGAAAGGCAGCGATGAGAGTTCTCATCACCGGCGCTACCGGATTCGTCGGAGCGTGGACCGCCAAGGCCGTCCAGGAGGCCGGGCATCAGACCCGCTTCCTGGTGCGCAATCCTGACCGGCTCCGTACCAGTGCCGAGCTGATCGGCGTCGATATCAGCGACTACGTCGTCGGTGATATCGCAGACCCGGAAGCCACTGCCGCAGCCTTGGCCGGGTGCGATGCTGTCATTCACTGCGCCGCAATGGTTTCCACCGATCCAGCCCGCGCCGACGAGATGCTCACCACCAATCTCGAAGGCGCCCGCAACGTCCTGGGAGCAGCAGCGGCGGCCGGGCTCGACCCGATCATCCACGTCTCGAGCTTCACGGCGCTGTTCCGTCCCGGTCTCGAGGTGCTGCATGCCGACCTTCCCGTGGCCGGGGGATCAGACGGCTACGGCAAATCCAAGGCGTTGGTCGAAGCCTATGCCCGCGGACTGCAGGACGCCGGCGCGCCGGTCAACATCACCTACCCGGGCATGGTGCTCGGCCCGCCGGCCGGTGACCAGTTCGGCGAGGCCGCCGACGGCGTGGAAGCGTCGGTGAAGATGCGTGGGGTGCCCGGACGCAGCGCCGCATGGATCGTCATAGACGTCCGCGATCTGGCGGCCCTGCACGTCGCGCTCCTGGAGCCGGGCAAGGGCCCGCGCCGATACATGGCCGGCGGACAACGGGTTTCGGTGGGCGAACTGGCATCCATGATCGGAGCTGCCGCCGACCGCGGGCTGCTGGTCTACCCGGTGCCCGACAGTGCACTCCGCATGGTGGGTCGGGTGTTCGACGTCATCGGCGACCAGCTGCCGTTCGAGACGCCGATCAATTCGGCCGCGATGCAGTACTACACGCAGATGCCACAATCCGATGACTCGCCCGCCGAGCGGGACTTCGGGATCACCCCCCGCGATCCGGTGAGCACGGTCGCCGACACCGCGGCCGGACTCCGGAAAGTCGGGCGACTGTAGAGCCGGGCATGTCCGGCCGCTAACCGGGTATGCCGGCCACCATGTCATCCGAAGCGCCGGCGCACACCCGTGAGGACACCGACCCCGTGGGCAGCAAGCTCAAACGCTCCATCACCGGGCCGCTGCTGTTCCTGTTCATCCTCGGCGACGTGCTCGGGGCGGGCATCTACGCGTTGATGGGGGAGCTGGCCACCGACGTGGGCGGTGTCCTGTGGGCTCCCTTGCTCACCGCGCTGTTGCTGGCGCTGCTCACTGCGGGTTCTTACGCGGAACTCGTCACGAAGTATCCGAAGGCAGGCGGTGCCGCGATCTTCGCGGAGCGGGCCTTCCGCCGGCCCGAGGTGTCCTTTCTGGTGGGCTTCTGCATGCTGGCCGCGGGCGTGACGAGTGCGGCCGGGTTGGCCTTGGCCTTCTCCGGTGACTACCTCGCCACGTTCCTCGATGTGCCGGCAGTGCCTGCGGCCGTGGTGTTCCTGGCCCTGGTGGCCTGTTTGAACGCCCGGGGCATCAGCGAGTCGGTCAAGAGCAACGTCGTCATGACCGTGATCGAGCTGACCGGGCTGCTCATCGTCATCGTCACGGTGGCGATCATGGTCGGCGGCGGACGCGGCGACGTCGGCCGCGTCGGACAGTTTCCCGACGGCGCCACCCCGGCGCTGGCCATCCTCGGTGGGGCGATCGTCGCCTACTACTCCTTCGTGGGATTCGAGACCTCGGCCAATGTGGCTGAGGAGATCCGCAATCCGAGCAAGGTCTATCCCGCCGCGCTGTTCGGGGCCTTGATCACCGCCGGAATCGTCTACGCCGCGGTGGGGATCGCCAGCGCCATCGCCCTGTCACCCGAGGAGCTGTCCGGATCATCGGGCCCGCTGCTCGCAGTGGTCGCCGCGTCGGGCGTCGCGGTCCCGGGGTGGTTGTTCAGCGCCATCGCACTGGTGGCGGTGGCCAACGGGGCTCTGCTCACCATGATCATGTCGAGCCGGCTCGCTTTCGGCATGGCCGAACAGGGACTGCTGCCGTCGGTGCTGAGCCGGGTGCTGCCGCAGCGTCGGACGCCGTGGGTGGCGATCATGGCGACGACGGCGGTGGCGATGCTGCTCACCCTGGTCGGTGACCTGTCCACGCTGGCCGAGACGGTGGTGCTGCTGCTGCTGTTCGTGTTCATCTCGACCAACGTGTCGGTGCTGGTGCTGCGTCGCGACTCGGTGGAACACCAGCACTTCCGGGTGTGGACGGCCGTGCCGGTTCTCGGTGTGGCGTCCTGCGTGCTGTTGCTCACTCAGCAGTCCGGCACGGTCTGGCTGTTCGCTGCGATATTGCTGGCTGTCGGAGCGGTGCTGTACTTCGTGGCCCGATTCGTGACTCGGCGCAACTCGAACCTGTGACGTGCACCGACTACGGTGGGGCTTTCCGGTCTGGCTGCTCTGCCTGCCGGTCCGGAAGGGATAACGAGACTTGCTCACTCACAGTCTGACTGTGGTGTCTGCGCTACTGGCTGCAGTTTTCGCCGCGATCGGGATTGTCGTGCGTCAACGCGCGACGTTGGATGTTCCAGCGGAAGCCGGCGTCAGTCCGGTGATGCTGCAGACGCTGGTCCGCCGTCCGCTGTGGTGGGCGGGCACGTCGTCCGCGGTGGTGGGGTACGGATTCCAGGCGCTGGCCTTGGCCCACGGCTCACTGATTCTGGTGCAGCCCCTGCTGGTGTCGGCGCTGCTGTTCGCGCTCCCGTTGAGCGCGCGACTGGCGAATCGCCGGGTGTCGGGCAGCGAGTGGATGTGGGCGGTGTTGCTGACCATCGCCTTGACGATCTTCGTATTACTTGCCCGTACCGAGCCCGGCGAGTACTCGGTGCCCTACTCGACGCTCACGGTGCTGTGTGTGGTCACCGCCGTGCTGGTGGTGGCGCTGGTGGCGCTGGCGGTCCGGATGGCGGGCACTCCGCGAGCCGTGCTGCTCGCCGTCGCGGTCGGCGTGCTGTTCGGGGTCATGGCGGTGTTGACGAAGGTGGTCATGCACACCGCCACCCACAGTGGTGCGGCGTCGGTGCTCGTCAAGCCGGAGCTGTACCTGCTGATCGCGGTAGCGGTCATCGGCACCGTGCTGCAACAGTCGGCGTTTCACGCTGGGGCGTTGCAGACATCGGTGCCCACCATGCTCGTGCTGGAACCGGTGGTCGCGGTGGCGCTCGGCGCGGTGATGCTGTCCGAGGACATGTCGGTCAGTGGTCTGGAGGCCGTGGCGTTGGTGATTACGGCGCTGGCCATGGTGGCGGCCACGATCGCGCTGGGTCGCGGTGAGGGCGCATACGAAGACCGGTTGGAGGCCGCCGCGGGCGAGCGGCCGGCTTAGCGGCGCAGCCGAGGGTCGCGATCCTCGCGGTCTCCCGCGCGCAGGCCGATGGCGAAGGCCGACAAGTCGTTGTTGTTCAACGGGTCCCGGCCGGTGAGCTCGTGGATCCGGGCCAGCCGGTGCCGCACGGTATTGGTGTGCAGATACAAGGTGCGGGCGGTGTCGCTCAGCGATCCGTTCGCGGCCAGAAAAGTGCGCAGTGTGCGCACATGCTGGGTGCCGCGCTGACGGTCCATCTCGTCCAGAGGGTCGATCAGCTGCCGTTTGAACGGTGCGAGCTGAGCCAGGGGGAGTTGTTCGACCAGGCTGTCGAGGGTGCTCAACTGATCGGGCCCCACCCGGCCGCCCCGATACCGGGCGAGATCCAGCGCGATCCGGGCCTGGGCGATCGCCGACCCTATCTCGGTCAACGGCACAGGTGCCGAGTGCCCGGACGGCAACGCGAGATCATCGGCGTTGTCCAACGCATCGGCGGTCAACATCAGGCACAGATCGGGTGCGTCGCCCACCAGAGCTTCCGGGATCGCCATCGACAGCAGCGACCCCGCCCCGGCAGGCCAGGCCGAACAGGCGATCTGCGCGGCGGCGAACCCCGGCCACGGCAGCAGTTGACTGAGCGCGTCGGGCAGCAGCATGCGGCGCTCCACCAGAGACAGCAATTGACCCACCCGCTCGCGGGCCAACACAGCCTCGATGTCGCGTTCGCCCTGCGCCGCGCGGACGAACCGCGCTATCAGCTCGAGCAGCCCCGGTTCCGGTTGATCGCCGCGGCCCACCCAGCCCAAGGTGCCGATGCCGGGGACGTCGGTGGTGACCACCGACTCCGCCGCGTCATCGGCGGCCACAGCTCCGGTGCCCCCGTTGTCGAGCAGAAAGTAGCAATCCAGCATCTCGCCCGCGTGGTCGAGCAGTTGACGCACGGATTCGTGCCCTCGCAGCGACGAGAGTAGTTCCGGCACAAGCGCATTGGTAGCACGGGCGGTGGCGATTTCAGCTCCGAGGCCGTACTCGGCGACAAATCGGCTGACTCGGCTGAAGGGCACCTCAGCTGAGGCCACCAGTACGGGCAGCTGACGGATTCGACACCGCGCCAACAGCGCCGCCGGCACGACGTCGTGGCCGTCGCCGATGCCGAAGCACACGCCGGCCGCGTTGACGTCGGCCAGCGCATCGGCGAACGCCTCGCAGTCCGCGGGGGTCTGCAGGCTGATCCCCACCGTGCACACCAGTTCACCGCCCCGCAGGTATCGCGAGGGGTCGCGCAGCTCGGTGGTGTGCGCCCAGTTGATCGCGCGATCCAGGTTTTGAGCAGGTCCGTCCGGCGCGACGAGGCCCAGTGCCGGTGCCTCGAGGAGGTCGCGCAGCGTGGGCGCTCCGGCCGCCGGATCCGGCTCAGGCGGCAGCGTCATCAGCCGAGGGTAACGCCGGTCCGTAACGTCCGCGTCACACCCGGGGCCGTCGGCGTTGTGCGATCGTCCAATGCGATGCGCCTGGCGCGGTGCGTTCTCTACGTCTTCGACCAATGAGCTGGCGTGCACGCCGAGGTGGCGTGATAGTTCGACTCATGTCATCAGTCACCTCCGCCGAGCAGTCTCAAGTGCTCCGCAGAGAGTTCTCGTTGTGGTCGGCGTTTGCGTTCGCCTTCGCCTTCATCTCACCGATCGTCGCGCTGTACGGCATCTTCGGCCTCGCACTGTCCGCTGCCGGTCCCAGCTTCTGGTGGGGCTTCCTGCTGGTCTTCGCCGGGCAGTTCCTGGTGGCCTTGGTGTTCGCCACCCTGGTCTCGCGCTGGCCGCTGGAGGGCTCGATCTACCAATGGTCCCGCCGCCTTCTCGGCACCACCTACGGGTGGTTCGCCGGCTGGGTCTACATGTGGACGCTGGTGATCGCGATGGCGACCGTCGCACTGGGCGCGGCCGGTTTCGTCGCCAACATCGCCGGTATCGAGGAGCCCTCGGGTGGAATGCTCGCGCTGATCGCGCTGGCGATCCTGCTGGCCGGCACGGCGGTCAATCTGGTGGGGCGGGGCGCGCTGAAGATCTTCATGGTGGGCAGCATCATCGCCGAGGTCATCGGTTCGGTGGTGCTGGGCACCTGGCTGCTGCTGTTCCACCGGCAGAACTCGATCTCGGTGCTGTTCGAAGGCGGCTCCGCCACCGGCACAGACACACTGGCCTACCTGACCGGGCCGTTCATGCTCGCCGTCGCCTTCATCGGCTGGTCTTTTGTCGGCTTCGAGAGCGCCGGCAGCATCGCCGAAGAGGTGCACGAACCGCGCCGCGATCTGCCGAAGGCGGTGCTGTTCTCCCTCGTCTTCATTGCCATCGTGGTGGCGTACTCCAGCCTCGCAATCATCCTGGCCATCCCGGACCTGGCCGCGGTGGCCGACGGCACGGTAGCCGACCCGGTCTACGACACACTCACCACCGCCCTGGGCGCCGGGATCGCCGTCCCCGTCGAGGTGCTGTTCGTGATCGGCTTCCTGGCCAGCTTCCTGGCGTTGCAGACCTCGGCCTCGCGGGTCATCTGGGCCTACGCGCGTGACGGCGGCCTTCCCGGGGCCACAGCGCTGGTGCGGCTACGTGGCCAGGCCCGCATCCCGGTGGTGGCCATCTTGGTCACCACGGTGATCGGCAGCGCGTTGTTCCTGTTGAGCATCATCGCCGGTGATGTCTACTCCCTGATGGTCAACTTCACCGCCGGCGGTTTCTATCTGGCCTTCCTGTTCCCGCTCATCGGGTTCCTGGTGGTCCTGGTGCGCGGTCGGTGGACGTCCGGCAAGTTCTCGCTGGGCCGTCTGACACTGCCGGTCGCGGTGGTGGCCGTGGTGTGGGCGGTGCTGCAGTTCCTCAACATCGCCTGGCCGCGGGTGGCTTTCGAGCAGCGCTACCTGGATTGGTCGGTGTGGATCGGCGTCGCGGTGCTCGGGGTTCTCGGTGCGGTGTTGCTGGCCAGTGTCCGGTCACGGATCGTCGAGGTACCGGTCGATGAGTGACCGCCCGGTCGCCCTGGTCACCGGTGGCGCCAGTGGTATCGGCGCGGCAGTGGTCGACGCGTTGACCGCGCGCGGTTTCACCGTCGGCTGCCTGGACCTCCGCGGAGACGCTCCCGGTGCGGCACATGTTGTGGCTGTTGATGTTTCGGATGCCGCGGCGGTCGCCGTCGGAGTGGCTGAGGTTCGCGCCGAGTTGGGCAGCATCAGCGCGGTGGTGACGTCGGCGGGCTACTACGAGATGGCGCCGGTCGCCGACATCAGTGTGGCGGCCTGGCGCCGGATGCTGCGGGTACACCTGGGCGGATTGGTCAACGTGGTGCGGGCGACGCTGCCCGATCTCACGGAGAACCGGGGTGCTCTGGTGTCGGTGGCCAGTGAGCTGGCGATCGGCGGCGGCGAACACGACGCCCACTACGCGGCTGCCAAGGGCGCGATCCTCGGGGTGATTCGCAGCTTGGCAGTCGAGGTCGCCGACCAGGGCGTGCGGGTGAACTGCGTGGCTCCCGGCCCGACGGATACCCCGCTGCTGGCCGTGGATTCACCCTGGCGGGCTCCCGAGTATCTGGCGACGCTGCCGCTGCGGCGCCTGACCACCCCGCGGGAGGTGGCGCGCTGTGTCGAATACCTGATCTGTGACGCGACTTTCAGCGTCGGCGATGTCGTCAATGTGAACTCCGGAGCTGTCCTATGAGCACCGATCTGACCGGTCGGGTGGCACTGGTGACCGGCGCCGCGCAGGGGATGGGCGCCGCGCACGCCCGCCGCCTCGCCGCGGCCGGGGCAGTAGTGGCCGTCAACGATCTCACCGACAGTGCCGCACTCACCGCGCTCGCGGCCGAGATCGGCGGAGTGGCCGTTGCCGCTGATGTGTCCGACCCCGCCGAGTGCGGGCGCATCGCCGAGGCGGTGGTGCAGGCGACGGGTCGCCTGGATGTCCTGGTTGCCAACCACGCCTACATGACCATGGCGCCGCTGACCGACCACGACGACACCGATTGGTGGAAAGTGGTGGATACCAACCTCTCCGGCACGTTCTTCCTCATCCAGGCCGTGCTGCCGCACATGCGCACCCAGGGTGCCGGGCGCATCGTGGTGATCACCAGCGAGTGGGGGATCACCGGGTGGCCGGAGGCCACCGCCTATGCGGCGGCCAAGGCGGGGCTGGTGTCGTTGGTCAAGACGCTGGGCCGCGAGCTGGCCGCCGAGCACATCATCGTCAACGCCGTCGCCCCCGGGGTCACCGACACTCCGCAACTGCAGGTCGACGCCGACGCCGCCGGAGTCGACGTGGAAGCGATACGCCGCCGCTACGCGGCAGCGATACCCCTGGGTCGCATCGGTGTGCCCGGGGAGATTTCGGCCGCGGTCGAGTTGCTGTCCGACTTTGAACTGGAAGCGGTTGTGGGGCAAGTGGTCTCGTGCAACGGCGGCTCGACGCGGGTGCGCGCATGACGAAAGAAGGTGCAGTGCCGAATCATCCGTACGTGCAGCACGAATCCGGGGCACTGGGTCAGGTGGACGCGCGCGCGGTGCCGCGTTATGCCGGCATCGGCACGTTCGCGCGGCTTCCGCAGCGCCACGAGGTCACCGACTACGACATCGCCGTCGTCGGCGTGCCGTTCGACAGCGGCGTGACCTATCGGCCGGGCGCCCGGTTCGGACCGTCCGCCATCCGGCAGGCCTCCCGGCTGCTCAAGCCCTATCACCCCGCGCTCGATGTCAGCCCGTTCGCCGCGGCGCAGGTGGTGGACGCCGGCGACATCTCAGCCAACCCCTTCGACATCGACGAAGCCGTGGCACAGATCCGCGACGGTGTCCTGGGGCTGCTCACCCGACCCGAGCAACGCGTGGTGTTGCTGGGCGGCGATCACACCATCGCGTTGCCGGCGCTGCAGGCCATCAACCAGGTGCACGGACCGGTGGCGCTGGTGCACTTCGACGCGCACCTCGACACCTGGGACACCTACTTCGGTGCACCGTGCACCCACGGCACCCCGTTCCGGCGCGCGTCCGAGCAGGGCCTGCTGGTCAAGGACCGTTCAGCGCATGTGGGCATTCGTGGGTCGCTGTATGACCGGGCCGATCTGCTCGAAGACGCCGAACTCGGCTTCACCGTGGTGCATTGCCGCGATATCGACCGCATCGGGGTGGACGGCGTGATCGACCGCGTGCTCGAGCGCGTCGGTGACCACCCGGTGTACGTGTCCATCGACATCGACGTGCTCGATCCGGCGTTCGCGCCCGGCACCGGCACCCCGGAGATCGGTGGCATGAGCAGCCGCGAGCTGGTGGCGGTGCTGCGGGCGATGCGCGGGCTGCCGATCGTGGGCGCCGATGTGGTCGAGGTATCGCCGGCCTACGACCACGCCGAAGTCACCGCGGTGGCTGCGGCCAACCTGGCCTACGAGCTGATCAGCCTTATGGTCAACGAATGACCCAGTTTTCGTGGCCCGACGGCAAGACCGCCGCGGCGGCCTTCACCTTCGATGTGGACGCCGAATCCGCCGTCTTGTGGGGTAACGAGGGTGTCGGCGCCCGGATGAGCGTGATGAGCCACCAGGCCTACGGGCCGTTGGTCGGCATCCCGCGCATCCTCGAGCTACTGGACCGTCATCAGATCGCGTCGACGTTCTTCGTGCCCGGCCACACCGCCGACCGTTACCCGGAGGCCATCCGCAGCATCGTCGCAGCGGGCCACGAAATCGCCCACCACGGCTACCTGCACGAGCAGCCCACCGCGCTGACCCTCGACGAGGAGATCGACGCACTCGACCGTGGACTGGCCGCGCTGGCCGACGTCGCGGGGGTGCGGCCGTCGGGCTACCGGGCGCCGATGTGGGACCTGTCGTGGCGCACTCCGGCATTGCTGGCCGAGCGTGGCTTCCTCTATGACTCGAGCCTGATGGACGCCGACCACCCCTACGAGCTGTCGATCACCCCCGGCGCGCAGGAGTCGCTGGTCGAGATCCCGATCCAGTGGGCGCTCGACGACTGGGAGCAGTACTGCTTCTTACCGGACATCTCCGGCAGTGGGCTGATCGAGAGCCCCCGCAAGGCACGCGAATTGTGGCAGTTGGAATTCGACGGCCTGCGTCGGGTCGGCGGGTGCTGGGTGCTGACCAACCATCCGTTCCTGACCGGACGCCCGTCGCGCGCCGCCGAACTCGACGACCTGATGCGCTACGTGCTCGACCACGACGACGTGTGGACCACAAATCTCGCTACCATCGCCGAATACGTTCGCACGTTGGGACTTTCGCCCCGAAGCATCACGCCGCCGGATGTTCCCCGGTGACGGCGGCAATGCGCGCAGCGACGTCGTCGACCACCCGTTGCGTCGCCGCGTCGTCGGCCGCCAGGTAGCGGTCGTGGACGTCGTCGTAGCGAGCGCCGGCGATCGCACCGTGGTCGGTGTCGAGTTCGACGATCTCGACCGGCCAGCCGATCGATTCGAGCTGTGCGGCGAACGCCCTGCTGGCCGCCGCCGGCACCACGTCATCTGCGGTGCCGTGCAGCAGAGTGACCGGCGAGCCGCCGCCTGCGGTCGGTAACGCGTCGGTGAGGCGGTTACCGGTAACCGGGTCGTCGGCGGTGAAGGCACCGGCGAGGCACACGGTATGGGCGAGAACCACCTCGAGATGGGCCGCCTGCAGTGTCACGCCCGCTGCGGCTGCGCCGCCCAGCGACCAGCCGACGAGCACCAGGCCGTCAGGGTTGGCGGCTCGGCTCCTCGCGAACTCGAGTGACTGCAGCAGATCCCCGCGGCCACCGTCCTCGGCGTGGGAATTCCAGTCCGGTGCCACGACCGTCAACCCGTGGCCGGCCACCGCCTCGGCGAGCAGCCGCACACTCGCGCGGGCATCGGTCTGCATGCCGTGCCACAGCAATACCGTGGCCTGTGCCGGGTCGCCGTACAGGTCGGCGGACCGTCCCGGGGCGTACTGCACGGTTTTCACGGCGCGCCGGCGCCGACGCCGATGGTGATCTTCGGCGACGCGGCGGGGTTGAGCCACTGGAGCACCGATCGCATTTCGCTGCGTCCGATGGCAACACACCCCCAGGTCGGGCTCCCGTTGGTGACATGGAGAAAGATCCCCGCCTGGCGGCCTGGGATGCGCCGGGGGTTGTGCGCGATGACAACCGCGTAGTCGTAGATGGATCCGGAGTCGTAGAGGTTCTCGGCATCGTCCGAGGGTTTGTTGGACGCCTGCACGTGCGTGTTGTACGTCGGCGAGTCGACGTCCTCGTCCCACCAGTCCTTATCGGTGGTTTGGAAGTACGACATCCGGGTGCCCGGATTCGGTTCGCGACCGAAGGCCTGGGTGAGCGGAAACGTCCCGGCGGGGGTGCGGTAGACGCTGTCCTCGGGTGTGCCGACGCCCACGCTGCCCAGATCGGCGCGGGTCGGTCCGAGCACAACATTCCATTCCGATCCCACCAGCTCGTAGGCGGTGAGGGTGCCCGTCGACGAGCCGGGGGCCTGCACATTGACCACGATCTTCTGTGGCGCAACGGCCGGGGCGGGTTGCGACGCGGCGGGGACGGCGAACAGCAAAGCCATCAGCAGCGGCACAGCGACGAGCGCGACGAATCTGGTCTTCACCACAAGCTTCTCCTCAGTCTGCGACACCGAATGCCTCGATCACCTTGGTAGGTGTCACGCGGACGATGAATTCGCCGGGCACACCGTTGCGTCGCCCGAACTCGGCCGCTCGGTCAGCTCCCATGTAGCGCCCGCCGATCCGCGTGGCGATGTCCAGGAGTGCGTCGGGCTCTTCGCTCAGCTCGGCGACACCCTGCACCTGGACGAAGGAGAACGGCGGATGCGGATCGTCGACGGTCAGCGCCACCCGTGGATCTCGTTGCAGCGCTCGGCCTTTCGCGGACTTGGCGGCGGTGTTGAACACGAGCTGGTGGCCGTCGACGACAAACCAGATGGGCGCCACCAAGGGGCGACCGTCGGAGGCGAGGTAACCCAGCATCCCGGTGCGGGTGCCGGCGGACAGGAACTCCACCGCGTCAGCCGACAATTCAGTCATGTGCCCAAGATAGGCCAGCACCGGACGTCCGCGATGAGTCTTGGCTCGGATTCTGGTCTCATCATCATGGGAACTGATGCCTCGCAGGTGTGGCCGGTCGTGCACGCCGAACGGGCCCGGCTGGTGTCCGATCTCGAAGGCGTGTCGGTCGAACAGTGGTCAATGCCGTCGCTGTGTCCGGGTTGGACTGTGCACGATGTGCTCGCGCACCTGATCGACACCGCGAAGACCTCCCGAATCGGATTCGTGCGCCGGATGATCAGGGCACGATTCGATTTTGACGGCGACAACGCCCTCGGTATCACGCGGGAAAAGCGCGATGACCCCGCGGCGACGCTGGAGGCGATGCAGTCGGCACAGCATCTGACATTGACGCCGCCGGTCGCCTGGGCAACGCGCTACGTCGAGGCGTTCGTGCACGGTGAGGACATCCGCCGGCCGCTGGGCATCGCCGCTGACTACCCGGTGGATGCGGTGGTCGAGGCACTGCGCTACCAGGCCAAGACCGCCGTCGGTATCGGTGGCGGCCGCGAACGTGTCCAAGGCCTGCGCCTGATCGCGACCGACGCCGACTTCGAGTTCGGGGAAGGTGACGAGGTCAGCGGACGGGCGATTGATCTGTTGCTTGCGGTGTCCGGTCGGGCGGGCCCTGTCGGTCTGCCGCCGCGTTAGTCGTTTTTCTCGATCAGCCGGGTCAACGCTTCGCGGTCCGGCGCCAACAGCTCATCGATGCGCGGCTGGTTCACGTCGGCGACGATGATCTCGCCCACTTCCTGGTACACGTCGGTGAAAAGGCCGTGGGACTTCATCTTCTCGGTCTGATAGATGTTGTCCTCGGTGGGCGTGACGTAGTAGACGATCTCCGCCTTGAACCGGTGGATCAGCCAGACGTGGATCAGATCCATCAGGCGCTTCTTCCGAAGTTTTTCGGCGAAGGTGTTCTGGTCACGGATGGTCAGGATGCTGCGGCCGTGCCGGTCCTTGATCGGATCGACCACGACATTGGCCAGCGGGTCCTCACCCGCGCCGTAGATACCGAGATCGAGGATGTCCGAGCCGGCGCGACGCGGCCGCAGCTGCACCCGCAGCTTCTCGCCCAGCTGGTAGTGCTCGCTCCACAGCGCCAGCCAGTCCTCGAGCAGCTTCTTCGGTACCTCGGTCTGCACCAGGTGCTGATGCTGGGTGGAGCCCTTGCCCATCGACTTCGTGGTGGCCGTGCGACCCGAGGAGGCCGCCAGCGCCGCATCGCTGCGCGGCCCGCCGACCAGCGTTTGTGGTGTGCGATAAGGCGATTCGACCAGACGCATCTTGCGCTGCAGGCGGGCCAGCGCCAGCATGCCCTCCTGGCGCAGCGACGTCGCGAACTCCTCGCAGGCCACGCCGTCGACCTGGTGGCCGCCGTAGGTGATGAAGTTGAAGACGAACCCCATCTTGCCGAGTTCCTCGGGGAACGCCCGCATCTCGTCGTCGGTCATGCCGGTGGTGTCCCAGTTGAACGACGGCGACAGGTTGTAGGCCAACATCTGCTCGGGGTAGACGGCGTGGATGGCTTCGGCGAACTGGCGGGCGTCGGCCAGATCCGCGGTCTTGGTCTCCATCCAGAGAATGTCGGCGAACGGTGCCGCCGCCAGCGACTTGACGATCGCATAGGGAATGCCGCCGCGGACTTGGTAGTAACCCTCGGGTGTTTTCGCGCGCTCACAATCCCAGGCCGCGTCGACGCCGAGCTCCTTGGCTTTCGCCCGGGCCGTGTAGAGCGGTGCGCGCTCGGCGAACTCACGCCACGCCGCCGATTTCATTGCCGGCGACTCGCCTTCCCGTTCCCGGAAATCGAGCAGTTCGGCCACCGCCTCCCCGTAGGTCTGCAGTCCCGAGTCCAGCTGCCAGGCATCGACGAAGCGGGATTCCAGCTCGTCGTACATCGCATCCACCGAGGACTCCCGACCGTCGAGCCAGGCGGACGCGGCGGTGTCGATGGCACCGAGCAACCCTTGCCGGTCCAGCCATGCCTCAGCGGTCTCGTACTCCCCGTCGGGCAGCGCGTACAACAGATGGCCGTTCAGATCGGTGACACCGCGGTTGTAGAACCGGCGCATCATCGCCAGGAAACACGACTTGTACGACGGGATCTTGAGATTGGTGACGCCGAGCAGGAAAGGCTGATCGCGCTCGTCGGCCCGGCTGTCGATGAGGTTGGCGGCCTCGGCGTCGGTGCGGGCGACGATGATCCCGGCGACCCCCATGACGTCGAGCTGGAAGCGCGCGGTGTTGAGTCGTTTGAGCTGTTCGTCCGAGGGCACGAGCACCTTGCCGCCCTGGTGTCCGCATTTCTTGGTGCCCGGACGCTGATCCTCGATGTGGTAGCCGGGAACGCCGGCTTCGACGAAGCGGCGGATCAGATTTCGGACATGGGGATCACCACCGTGTCCGGTGTCGGCGTCGGCGATGATGAACGGCCGGTAGTCGTAGGCCGGGGTGGCTGCTCGTTGCTCTTCGGTCATCTGCAGCCGCAGGTACTGCTGGTTGCGGTCCGCGGTCAGCAGGGCCCGCACCAGGCCGGCCGCCTCTTCCGGAACCTGACTCAGGGGATAGCTCGCCAGGTCCGGCCCGGGGTCCTCACTGATGGAACCTTTGGCCGAGGTGGCCCAGCCGCCGAGATAGATCCCTTCGATTCCCATGCGTTTCATCACCACCGCCTGGCCCGGCGAATAGGGGCCGAAGGTGGTGATGCTCTTCTTCTGGGCAAACAACGCGCGCAGGTGCGGATAGAACGCTTCTGCCGCTTCCCTGGCCACGATGTAGTCGGCGGGGATGGTGCCGCGCTGCTCGACGACCTGCCGGGCCGAGTAGAGGCGGGTGATCCCGTCGAACCGCGACCGGTCGAAATACCGCTGCGTGGCGGCAATTGCTTGATCGAACGGTGTCCCGGCGGTTGCGTCGGCGTCGATGGCCATGGATTCTGCTCCTCGCTGAGCGTGCGTCCTGATGAGGTGTTCGAGTCTAACGCCGGATTGTGCAGGGCAAGGCGCATCCGCCGAGGTGGCAACGAGTTACGGTCAGCAGTACATGTATTCGACGGCCCAATAGTCGGTCGCCCAGGTCGCGACGAACCGGCCGCCGAGTTGCGGGTTGGCGTCGGTGATCATTCCGGCACCGCCCTCGGGGGTGAACCCTGGCTCATCCCAGGCGATGGATTCGAAGGCCGGTGGTGAGTCAGGAGTGCACTCGACCTGCTTGGTGGCGTAGCCGTCGGCGATCGCCCACTCGGCACTGTCCTGAGTCTGCGCGGGAATCGCCGGGTCTGCGGGCGTCGACGGGGCGGACCCGCAGGCAGTCAGTGTGAGGACCGTCAGCCCCGTGAGCACTCGGGCCAGGACAGCGATGGGGGAACGTCGTACCAGTCGTTGCACTTTCAATCTATAGCGCACCCCGGGTCTTGCGGCAAGACCCGGGTGGTGCCCCAGAATCGTCGTTTCCGAGCCACCACCTGTGGCCATCACCTGCGGAAACGGAGATGTGAACATGCGAGTGCCTGACACCGAAGTGATCGTTGTCGGCGCCGGTCCGGCGGGGTTGATGTTGGCTGTCGAGTTGTGTCTCGCCGGGGTGCGGCCATTGGTGGTGGAGCGTCAACCCACTATCCGGGAAACCCCGAAAGCACTCGGGGTCGGCGGGCAGATCCTGCATCTGTTGCGCTACCGGGGTCTGCTGGGCCGGCTCGAAGCGGCCAACACTGATCCGATTCCGCCGCCTCGATTCCCTTTCGGCGGTGTGCATCTGGACTTCTCACATCTGACCGACCCGCCGATGCCCGCACTGCCGCTGGCCCAACCGCAACTCGAAGCCGTCCTCGACGAGTGCGCCCGCGAACTGGGCGCCGATATCCGTCGCGGCCACGACGTCACCGCGGTGAGCCAGGACGAGATGTCGGTGATAGCGGAGGTCGGCGGGCCGCAGGGACGGTATGGAGTGAGCGCCCGATACCTGGTGGGCTGTGACGGGCCGCGCAGCCGCATCCGGGCGATGGCCGGCGTGCCGTTCCCCGGCGTCGTCTATCCCGAAGTCAACCGGCTGGGCCAGCTCGCAACCCACCACTCGGTGGCCCGCCTCGACGACGGTGGCCTGGAGGTGCCGGGGGTGGGGACGGTCCACGCGGGCTTCACCCGCACCGATCGTGGTGTCTTCGGCCTCGGCACGCTCAGCTCCGGAGAGCTGATGGTTTACACCTCCGAGGACGACCCGGGAGACTACCGACACGACCCGCCGATGACTCTGGCCGAACTGCAGGACAGTATCCGTCGTATCCTCGGTGTCAGCCTGCCCCTAGGGGAACCGAGTCGGTTGTCGCGCTTCACTTTCGAGGCCCGCCAGGCCGACCGATACCGGGCCGGGAGGATCCTGCTGGCCGGCGACGCGGCGCACCTGTTTCCCGCGACGGGCATCGCACTCAACGCCGGGATGCTCGACGCGGTCAACCTCGGCTGGAAGCTGGCCGCCGAGATCCACGGGTGGGCGCAGGCAGGATTGCTGGACACCTATCACGACGAACGCCACCTCGCCGGCGGGCGCACCCTGCTGCACACGCGAGCTCAGGTGGC
>JBEVFK010000078.1:0-35327 GCA_040512325.1 Mycobacterium sp.
TACGACGCAGCGGCCGACGCGGGCAGCCGCATCCGCGCGACAGTCAGCAGCTACGTGAATTCTCAGTCGGCGCTGCCGCATGCCGTGATCATCGGCGCCGCAGACGTCACAGCGTCAGCGATCCGTGCCCAGGGCGCGGTTGCGGTGTCCGCGGTGGACACCGCGTTCACCATCGCCACTGTGGCCACCCGGGGCGGCGACCTTCGAGACGCCCTCGATCAGGAGTGGCGCGAACTGAACGCCACAGCAGTGTCAGCGCGGGGGGAGATCACCGACGCGGTCGACCATGCGCGCCAGAGCATTCGGGTGGTGCTTCCGTACTCGTAGCTTCCACGCTCAACGAGGGCTACCCCGGCACGTCGTTCTCGGGTTCCGGCCCGAAGACGAACCTACGTCCGGTGACCTCACTGGGCGTGACGCGGACGAACCGCAGCTTCTGGGTGGCGATCCACGGATACAGGCCGGCCTGTTCGGCGTCGTGGATCTCGTCGGCACCGAACAGGACCTTCGCCGTGCCTCGGACGATGACACTCCAGCCCTCGACCACGTTGTGGTCGTCGGCCTCGAAGAGCACCTGATCATTCATCACAGCACTGAAAAGCTTGGTGCCCTCCGCAGTCCGGAACACCACCGTGCGGCGCTGCACCACGAAGTTGACCGGGAAGATCTCAGGGCGTCCGTCGACGACCGTCACCAACCGTCCGAGGTGCACGCCGGAAATCAGGTTCCAGCTGTCGTCGTCACCGAGCGCGGTGACCGGTTGGATATCCATGGGCCCCATCCTCGCCGAAGTACCCCAGGTCCGATAGGGACGCGCGGCACTTCAGCGAGGCCAAATGGACTCAATGCCGATGCGGCGGCTGCACCCGAGTGCTGACGTTGATGCGGTTCCAGGCGTTGATGACGGTGGCCATCGCGATCACCTGACCCAGTTCGGACTCGGAGAACACCGCAGCGGCCCTGGCGTACGCCGCATCGGAGACGCGTCCGCCGCTGCTCAGGTCGGTGATTTCCTCGGTCAGCGCCAAGGCGGCCTGCTCCTGCTCGGTGAACAGGTTGCCGGACTCTTCCCACGCCGCCAGCAGATGGAGCCGCTGCTCGGTCTCACCGTGCTTGCGGGCGTCGCGGGTGTGCATGTCGAGGCAAAAGGCGCAGTGGTTCAGCTGGGAGGCCCGGATCTTCACCAACTCGGCCAGCGTGGGGTCGACGCCCTTGGCGGCGGCAGCGGAGAGGGTCATCATGGCCTCGAAGAATTCGGGTGCGACGCGGTTGAGATTGATCCGGCGGAGCGCCGTCTTGGCATCCAGTGTCTGTGTCATGACTCAAAAGTAGAGCGCAATAGGCCTATCCCCATGGTTCAATCAGCCCATGAGTTCGTGGGCCAATACGGGCAGCCTCGACTTGCATCTGGACCTGCGGGCAGCCATCGCTCCTGGTGCCCGCGGCGTGCGGGACACCCTGCTCACCGCACTGCGCGAGGCGGTGCGCTCCGGCCGATTGGCGGCGGGAACGGTGCTGCCGCCTTCGCGGACGATGGCGGCCGATCTCGGCGTGGCCCGCAATACCGTCGCCGACGTCTACGCCGAACTGGTGGCCGAAGGCTGGCTGGCGTCGCGCCAGGGAGCCGGCACCTGGGTGGTGGACTCCGAACATCTCAAGCGCACCCGCCAACCGGCGGCACAACCACGCGGCACGCCGGCGGTACCCACCCACAACTTCCTGCCCGGATCGCCGGATGTCTCCCAGTTTCCGCGCGCGGCATGGCTGTCGTCGACACGGCGTGCTCTCACCTCGGCCTCCAATGAGGCGCTACGGACCGGCGATTCGCGGGGCCGCCCAGAATTACGACAGGCACTGGCCGAGTACCTGGCACGGGCGCGTGGAGTGCGCGTCGCACCGGACAACGTGGTGATCACCGCCGGGACGCGGCACTCGGTCGCGATCCTGGCCCGGCTGTTCGGGCCGGAGCGGCCCATCGCCGTGGAAGCGTACGGGCTGTTCATCTTTCGGGACTGCATCGCGGCGACCGGCGGGACGACGACGCCCATCGGTTTTGATGACATGGGCGCCGCGGTCAGCGATCTCCACGGCCTGGACACCCCGGGGGTGCTCGTCACCCCGGTTCACCACTACCCGCAGGGTGTCCCCCTGCACCCGAGCCGGCGCAGCGGGATCGTCGACTGGGCCGAACAGGCGAATGCCTATGTGCTCGAAGATGATTACGACGGCGAGTTCCGCTACGACCGCCAGCCGGTGGGCGCTCTGCAGAGCCTGGACCCCGACCGGGTGCTCTACCTGGGGTCGGCGAGCAAGAGCCTGAGCCCGGTGCTGCGCCTCGGGTGGATGGTCCTGCCGACAGATCTGGCCGACGCGGTGGTGGCCGCCGCCGGCGTTCACCAGTGGTTCGTCGACGGCATCACCCAGCTGACCATGGCCGACTTCATCACAACGGGCAACTACGACAAGCATATTCGCCGGATGCGCAACACCTATCGCCGCCGACGGGACACTCTGGTGCACCGGCTCGCACCGTTCGCTCCGGCTGTCACCGTCCACGGGCTCTGCGCCGGGCTGCACCTGTTGCTGACACTGCCCGAGGGCGCCGAGCCCGAACTGCTGCGTCGTGCCGGCGAAGCGGGAGTAGGTGTCGCCGGACTGGCCCGACTGCGGCATCCTTTGGCAGGCAACGACATTCCGCAGCCGGACGGTGTCATCGTCAACTTCGGGACCCCCGGCGAGCACGCGTTTCCGCAGGCGGTCGACGCGCTGTGCGCGGTGGTGGCCGATACGGTGCGTTAAATCAGACTGGCCAGCTCGGCGTTCATGTTCGCCCTGGCCGCGGCCTCCCACTGCTCGCGGCCCACCGGCGTTCGAAACAGATCCGGCCCGGCCAACAAACTCTCGATCACCTTGGCGCGGCCGGCCCGAAAGGCGTCTTCGGGAACGTGGCCGTACTCCTGACGAATCAGCCCAGAGTTGCGGCGGTACTGCTCCGGCGGCAGCGCCAGCACGGCGAGGTCGGCATCGGAGAGCACCTCGGCATTGCGGTCGCCGGGTGCGGGGTCGTGCCCGATGGTCATCCGGACCAGCCGGGCCACCTCCGCGACGAGGGCGGCCGGGACGGCCAGGGCGGTGAGATCGGCCTCGGCCAGCTGGGCGCTGCGCTCTTCGTCGTCGGGCCGACCTGCGTACACCGCGTCGTGATACCAGGCGCCGAGTCGCACCGCGTCCACATCGTCTGCGTAGGCCGCGAGTTCTTCCACGCTGTCGAGCACACCGCGCAGATGGGACAGGTCGTGATACCGCCGATGCGGCTCGGCCCAGCACGCCAGCAACACCCGCCCGGTCGCGGGTGCGTCGGGCGAGGCCGTATGCCGAGCGAGGACGGCGTCCCACTGCTGCTGCAGATCGTGCACGCACTCATTCTCGCACCGGGTGACGAGGGCTTGACTCGATCGTCTCGCTCCTCACCTCCCTCGTCCGCCCCGTCGCTGCGCTGGGGGAACCCCCACGGGCGGATCGGTCGACTCGACTCGACTATCCGATCGTCTCGCTCCTCACCTCCCTCGTCCCTCGGGCGGATCGGTCGACTCGACTAAGCTTCCCGGCGATGGCCGAGCCCCCGATGCCCCCCAACCTCAGCCTCGGGACGCAGGTGTGGCGATTCCTGGTGACCGGAGGCTTGTCGGCAATCGTCGACTTCGGTCTCTACCTGCTGTTCCTGGAGCTGGACTGGCACGTCAACGTCGCCAAGACGCTCAGCTTCATCGCCGGCACCACGACGGCCTACCTGATCAACCGCCGCTGGACCTTCCAGGCCGAACCGAGCCGGTCCCGGTTCATCGCAGTCATGGCGCTCTATGCGGTGACGTTCGCCGTGCAGGTGGGCATCAACTACGTCTTCTACATGGCGTGGGACGAAAAGAGCTGGCGGGTGCCGGTGGCATTCGTGATTGCGCAGGGCACAGCGACGGTGATCAACTTCATCGTCCAGCGCGCGGTGATCTTCCGTCTCAAGTAAGGGCGGTACCCTCGATGCGATGTTTGAGACCACCACACGCCAGCTGAGCGGCTGGGGACGCACGGCGCCCTCGGTCGCCCGAATGCTGTCGACCCCCGACGCCGAAGAGATCGTCAAAGCCGTCAGCCAGGCCGGACCCCGTGGCGTCATCGCCCGTGGCCTCGGCCGCTCCTACGGTGACAACGCGCAGAACGGTGGCGGCCTGGTCATCGACATGCCGGCCCTGAACCGCATCCACGCCATCAGCGCCGACGAGGCCACCGTCGACGTCGACGGTGGTGTCAATCTCGACCAGCTGATGAAGGCCGCGCTGCCCCTCGGATTGTGGGTACCGGTGCTGCCGGGCACCCGCCAGGTGACCATCGGCGGCGCGATCGCCTGCGATATCCACGGCAAGAACCACCACAGTGCGGGCAGCTTCGGCAATCACGTGCGCTCGATGGAACTGCTGACCGCCGACGGGCAGGTGCGCCACCTCACGCCCGCAGGCGAGAACTCCCAGCTGTTCTGGGCGACGGTCGGCGGCAACGGGCTGACCGGCATCATCCTGCGCGCGACCATCGCCATGACCCGCACCGAGACGGCCTACTTCATCGCCGACGGTGACGTGACCGCCAGTCTGGACGAGACCGTCGCCTTCCACAGCGACGGCAGCGAAGCCAACTACACGTACTCCAGTGCCTGGTTCGACGCCATCGCCGCGCCGCCCAAGCTGGGCCGGGCGGCGATCTCCCGCGGATCGCTGGCCAGGCTGGACCAGCTGCCCGAGAAGCTGCAGAAGAACCCGCTGAAATTCGATGCGCCGCAACTACTCACGTTGCCCGATGTGTTTCCCAACGGCCTGGCCAACAAGTACACGTTCGGACCGATCGGCGAACTCTGGTACCGCAAGTCGGGGACCTACCGCGGCAAGGTGCAGAACCTGACGCAGTTCTACCACCCCCTTGACATGTTCGGGGAGTGGAACCGGGCTTACGGATCGGCCGGTTTCCTGCAGTACCAGTTCGTGGTGCCGGTAGAAGCCGTCGACGAGTTCAAGGCGATCATCGTCGACATCCAGCGTTCCGGGCACTACTCCTTCTTGAACGTGTTCAAGCTGTTCGGTCCGGGAAACGAAGCGCCGCTGAGCTTTCCGATTCCCGGCTGGAATGTTTGCGTGGACTTCCCGATCAAGGCCGGGCTCAACGATTTCGTGATGGAGCTCGACCGCCGCGTCCTGCAATTCGGCGGCCGGCTCTACACCGCCAAGGACTCCCGGACCACCGCGGAGACCTTCCATGCCATGTATCCGCGGATCGACGAATGGATCGCGGTGCGCCGCAACGTCGATCCCGACGGCGTCTTCGCCTCCGATATGGCCCGACGTTTGGAGCTGTTGTAAATGGTGTTCGACGCCACCGGTAACCCGCAGACCGTTCTGCTGTTGGGCGGAACGTCCGAGATCGCGCTGGCCATCGCCGAGCGCTACCTGCGCAACGGGAAGGCCCGGATCATCCTGGCCGACCTGCCCAACGCGCCGAAGCGCGACGCCGCCATCGCTCAACTGGAAGCCGCGGGCGCCAAGTCGGTCGACTACCTCGAGTTCGATGCACTCGATACCGCCTCCCACCCCGCTGTCATCGAATCCGCTTGGGCAAAGGGTGATGTCGACGTCGCGGTGGTGGCCTTCGGGGTGCTCGGCGACGCCGAGCAGCTCTGGCAGAACCAGGCCAAGGCCGTGCTGACCGCCCAGATCAACTACGTCGCAGCGGTGTCGGTGGGCGTGCTGATCGGCGAGAAACTGCGCGCACAGGGCTCGGGACAGATCATCGCCATGTCGTCGGTGGCCGGCGAACGGGTGCGCCGCTCCAACTTCGTCTACGGGTCCACCAAGGCCGGACTGGACGGGTTCTACCTCGGGCTGGGAGAGGCGTTGCGCGAGTTCGGTGTTCATGTGCTGGTGATCCGGCCCGGCCAGGTGCGCACCACCACCACGCTGGAGCATTGGAAGGCCACCGGCGCCAAGGAGGCTCCGTTCACGGTCGACAAGGAGTACGTCGCAGACCTGGCCGTGACCTCGGCGGCCAAAGGTAAGGACCTGGTCTGGGCACCCGGACAGGTACGCGTGCTGATGTCGGTGTTGCGGCACATTCCGCGCCCCATCTTCCGCAAGCTGCCCATCTGACATGAGAACCGCGCTGGCCTCGTCCAGCAGAACAGCCGGCCACATGGTGCTGGCGGCGCTGGTGGCTGCCATCGTCTCGGTGTTCTCGCTGGCCGCCATCTCGCGGGTGCAGTGGCCCGCGTTCCCGTCGAGCAATCAGTTACACGCGCTGACCACCGTCGGCCAGTTCGTGTGTCTGTCAGGGTTGTTCGCGGCCGGTTGGGGCTGGCGCCGGGGCAGGCAACGATTGGCCCTCGGTACCGCGTGGGTGTTTCTGCCTGCGTTCGTGGTCGCCACGCTGGGCATGCCACTGGGGGCGACCAAGCTCTACCTGTTCGGCATCTCGGTTGATCAACAGTTCCGCACCGAGTACGTGACCCGACTGGCCGACAGCCCGGCACTGCGCGATATGACGTACGCGAACCTGCCGCCGTTCTACCCGCCCGGCTGGTTCTGGATCGGTGGCCGGGCCGCCGACCTCACCGGCATCCCCGGCTGGGAGATCTACAAGCCCTGGGCCATCACCTCGATCGCGATCGCGGTGGCGCTGGCATTCGTGTTGTGGACCAAGCTGATCCGCTTCACCTACGCCCTGATCGTGACGACGGCGACGGCCGCGGTGACGCTGGTGTACGCCTCCCCGGAGCCCTACAGCGCGATCATCACCGTGCTGCTGCCGCCGGTGCTGGTGCTGGCGTGGTCAGGGATCCGCGCCGGCCAGCGCACTGGCGGCTGGGCCGCCGTCGTGGGCACCGGGATCTTCCTCGGCGTGACCGCGACGTTCTACACGCTGCTGCTCGGCCTGTCCGCACTGACGGTGACGGTGATGGCCGTCGGCGTCGCCGTCTCCCGGCGCAGCCTGGAACCACTCGTCAGGCTGTTGGTGGCCGGGGTGATCGCGATCGTCATCGCGCTGATCACCTGGACACCGTTCCTGCTGCGTACCGTCAGGGAGCCGCTGTCGGACACCGGCAGCGCCATGCACTACCTGCCCAATGACGGTGCCGTGCTGACCTTCCCGATGCTGCAGTTCTCGCTGCTGGGTGCGCTGTGCCTACTCGGCACCATCTGGCTGATCGTGCGGGCCCGCACTTCGGTGCGCGCCGGTGCGCTGGCGATCGGCGTGCTGACCGTCTACCTGTGGTCACTGCTGTCGATGCTGATGACGCTCGCGGGCACCACCCTGCTGAGCTTCCGGCTGCAGCCGACACTGACCGTTCTGCTCGCCGCCGCAGGCGTCTTCGGCTTCCTCGAGGTGAGCCTGCTGGCAGCGACCCGCTGGGGACGCAAGCTGATCCCGGTGGCCGCCACGATCGGCCTGGCCGGCGCGATGGCGTTCAGCCAGGACATCCCCGACACCCTGCGGCCCGACCTCACGGTGGCCTACACCGACACCGACGGCGACGGCCTGCGCGGTGACCGCAGACCCCCGGGCGCCGAACAGTACTACCGCGAGATCGACGCCATCATCGCCGAGCAGACCGGCCGGCCCCGCAACGAGACAGTGGTCCTGACCGCCGACTACAGCTTCCTGTCGTTTTATCCCTACCTCGGTTTCCAGGGGTTGACCTCGCACTACGCGAATCCGCTGGCACAGTTCGACGCCCGCGCCGCCGAGATCCAGAGCTGGGCCGACCTGGAGAGCAGCGACGAATTCCTCGACACCCTCGACGCGCTGCCGTGGGAACCGCCGACGGTGTTCCTGATGCGCACCGGATCCGGCTCGGGCTCCGGCTCCACCTACACACTGCGGCTGGCCGAAGACGTCTATCCCAACCAGCCCAACGTCCGGCGCTACGCCGTCGAGCTCGACTCGGCGCTGTTCGACAGCCCGGAGTTCACCGTCGAGACCGTCGGCCCGTTCGTTCTGGCGATCAGGAAGTCCTCGTGATGGGCGCGCCGTTACCATCTACCTCCGTGACTCGGCCCACCTATCGGACGGCCAAGCTCGTCGCCGTCGTCGCCGGCCTCCTGGGCGCGCTGATGGCCATGGCCACGCCCTTCCTGCCTGTCACGCAGACCACCGCGGACCTGAACTGGCCGCAGAACAACACCCTCGGCAGCGTCACCGCGCCCCTGATCGGCTACGTCGCCACCGACCTGACCATCACGGTGCCGTGCCAGGTGGCCGCAGGCCTGGCCGGGCCGGCCAACACCGGCCGCACGGTCCTGCTGTCCACCGTGCCGAAACAGGCCCCGCAGGCCGTCGACCGCGGCCTGCTGATCGAACGGGCCAACAACAACCTCGTCGTCGTGGTCCGCAACACCCCCGTGGTGGTCGCGCCTATGCGCGCGGTGCTGGGCCCGGATTGCGAAGAGCTGGTCTTCACCGCCCAGGCCGACCGGGTGACCGCCGAGTTCGTCGGCCTCACCCAGGCGGACAACCCCGCCAGCACCTCCGAAGATCCCGACGACCCGCTGCGCGGCGAACGCAGCGGGTACGACTTCCGGCCTCAGATCGTCGGGGTGTTCACCGATCTCACCGGCCCCGCGCCGCCGGGCCTGGAGTTCTCCGCCACCGTCGACACGCGGTACAGCACCTCGCCCACCGTGCTGAAACTCATCGTGATGGTGCTCGGCGTGCTCCTGACCATCGCGTCGCTGGTGGCGCTGCACCGCCTCGACACCGCCGACGGCGTCCGGCACCGCCGGTTCCTGCCGTCGCGGTGGTGGTCGTTCAGCGGCCTGGACGCGCTGGTGGCGGCGGTGCTGGTGTGGTGGCATTTCGTGGGCGCCAACACCGCCGACGACGGCTACATCCTGACCATGGCCCGCGTCTCCGAGAACGCCGGCTACATGGCCAACTACTTCCGCTGGTTCGGCACCCCCGAAGCCCCTTTCGGCTGGTACTACGACCTGCTGGCGCTGTGGGCCCATGTGTCGACGGCCAGTGTCTGGATGCGACTGCCGACCCTGTTGATGGCCCTGGCCTGCTGGTGGATCATCAGCCGTGAGGTGATCCCCCGCCTCGGTGCGGCGGTCAAGGGCAGCCGCGCGGCGGCCTGGACAGCCGCGGGCATGTTCCTGGCGGTCTGGCTGCCGCTGAACAACGGACTGCGGCCCGAGCCGATCATTGCCCTGGGCATCCTGCTGACCTGGTGCTCGGTGGAACGCGCCGTGGCCACCAGCCGACTGCTGCCCGTCGCGATCGCCATCATCATCGGCGCGCTGACCTTGTTCTCCGGGCCGACGGGCATCGCGTCCATCGGTGCGCTGCTGGTCGCGGTGGGGCCGCTGCGGACGATCCTGCACCGCCGCTGGCGCCAGTTCGGCCCGGCGCCACTGCTGGCCCCGATCCTGGCCGCCATCACCGTGACGGCCATCCTGATCTTCCGCGACCAGTCGTTCGCCGCCGAGATCCAGGCCAGCACGTTCAAGTCCGCGGTGGGGCCGAGCCTGGCCTGGTTCGACGAGCACACCCGCTACGAGCGGCTGTTCATGGCCACCCCGGACGGCTCGATCGCCCGCCGGTTCGCGGTGCTGTCCATCCTGGTGGCGCTGGCGGTCTCGGTGGCGATGACGTTGCGCAAGGGCCGGATCCCCGGGACGGCGGGCGGGCCGAGTCGGCGCATCATCGGCATCACGGTCATCTCGTTCCTGGCGATGATGTTCACCCCCACCAAATGGACCCACCACTTCGGCGTCTTCGCGGGGCTGGCCGGCTCGCTCGGGGCGCTGGCCGCCGTCGCCGTCACCGCGTACGCCATGAAGTCGCGGCGCAACCGCACGGTGTTCGGCGCGATCGTGCTGTTCATGGTGGCGCTGACGTTCGCCAGTGTGAACGGCTGGTGGTACGTCTCCAGTTTCGGGGTGCCGTGGTCGAATCAATTCCCGGAGTACAAGTTCGGCTTCACCACGATCCTGCTGGGACTCTCGGTGCTCGCCCTGCTGTTCGCCACCTGGGTACATTTCTCACCCCGCGGGGAAAACCCCTGGAAACCCACCCGCCTCGGCCCACTCCTGCACTCTCCCTTGGCGATTGCGGCGTGGGCCCTGGTGCTGTTCCAGGTGGTCTCGCTGACCATCGGCATGGTTTCGCAGTACCCGGCCTGGTCGGTGGGCAGATCGAACCTGCAGGCGCTGACCGGCAAGACCTGCGGACTGGCCACCGACGTGATGGTCGAGCAGGACCCCAACGAGGGCGTGCTGGCTCCTGTTGACGAACCGGTGGGCGACGCGCTGGGCGCTGCCATGGCTATCGGGTTCTCTCCCAACGGAATTCCCACCGACGTCTCCCCTGATCGGGTGATGGACAACCAGGGTGGCAATTTCGCCGATTCCGACAGCAGCAGCGAGGAGACCACCGAAGCCGGCACCGAGGGTGGCACCACCGCGACCACCGGCGTCAACGGCTCGCGGGCGCGGCTGCCCTACGGCCTGAACCCGGCCACCACACCGGTGCTCGGCAGCTGGCGCTCCGGCGTGCAGCAGCCCGCCTTCCTGCGGTCGGCCTGGTACCGGCTGCCGGCCCGCGACGAGGCCGGGCCACTGCTGGTGGTCTCGGCCGCCGGCCGGTTCGACCCCAGCGATCTGCAGGTCCAATGGGCCGGCGACGACGGTGACCCCGCGGGCGGAATCGGCTTCGCCGACGTAGGCGCCGCCCCCGCGTGGCGCAATCTGCGCGCGCCGCTGAGCGCCATCCCCGACGATGCGACGCAGATCCGGCTGGTCTCCACCGAAGACGACCTGGCGCCGGACACCTGGATCGCCGTGACGCCGCCGCGCATCCCCGAGCTGCAGAGCCTCCAGGACGTGGTCGGCTCGACGGACCCGGTGCTGCTGGACTGGCTCGTGGGCCTGGCGTTCCCGTGCCAGCGCCCCTTCGGCCACCAGTACGGTGTCACCGAGGTGCCGAAGTGGCGGATCCTGCCCGACCGCTTCGGCGCGGAAGCCAACTCCCCGGTGATGGACAACCTGGGCGGCGGCCCACTGGGCATCAGCGAACTGCTGTTCCGGGCGACGACGGTGCCCACCTATCTCCAGGACGACTGGTTCCGGGACTGGGGTGCGCTGCAGCGGCTGGTCGAGTTCTATCCGAACGCCCGGCCCGCCCAGCTCGAGCTCGGTACGCAGACCCGCAGCGGGTTGTGGGATCCCGGGCCGCTGAGGCACTAAACCGGGGGTGGGCGGCCTGGCGGCGTGGACCACACAACTACGTCGCCTAACATCGAGCCTCGTGCCATCCCACCGCATCGCCCGTCTGGTTGCTGTCCTGGCGGGCATAACCGGGGTGCTGCTGTGCGGCCTGGTGCCGCTCCTGCCGGTGAACCAGACCACCGCCGCCGTCGTCTGGCCGCAGGCTCCCGGACCGGACGGCCTCGTCACCGACGTCAGTGCGCCGCTGGTGTCCGGAGCTCCACTGGCCCTCGACATCTCCGTGCCCTGCCGGACCGTCGCCACGCTGCCGCCCGAAGGCGGTGTGGTGGTCTCGACCATCCCCGCCGACGGCATCGACGCCGGCCGTAACGGTCTGTTCGTCCGCGCCAACGCCAGGACCGTGGTCGTCGTCTTCCGGGACACCGTGGCCGCCGTCGCACCGCGGGACGCCGTCGAGAGCGGCGCGTGCAGCGTGCTGCACATCTGGGCCAACGCCGGCGGGGTGGGTGCGGACTTCGTCGGCATCCCCGACGCGGTGGGCACCGGCGGAGTCGAGAAGAAACCCCAGGTCGCCGGTATCTTCACCGATCTGGAGGTGGCCCCACAGGACGGGTTGAGCGCCCGGGTCGACATCGACACCCGCTTCATCACCACGCCGACGCCGCTGAAGCTGGCGGTCATGGTGCTCGGGGTCCTGTGCGTGCTCGCCTCGTTCGTGGCGCTGGTGCTGCTGGACCGCCGGGTGCCACGCGTCAAGGGACCGGCCGGTTTCCTGCGGGTGGGTGTGACCACCTGGGTCGCCGACATCGGGGTGATCGCGACGCTCGGGCTGTGGCACGTCATCGGCCCCACCTCCAATGACGACGGCTACAACCTCACCATTGCGCGGATCTCGTCGGAGGCCGGTTACTCCGCCAACTACTACCGCTTCTTCGGCGCCAGCGAAGCCCCGTTCGACTGGTACCAGTCGGTGCTCGCCCACCTGGCCGCCATCAGCACCACCGGCGTCTGGATGCGGCTGCCTGCGCTGCTGGCCGGGATCGGGACCTGGCTGGTGTTGAGCCGCTGGGTGATCCCGCGGCTGGGCCTGGCGCTGGCCCGCAACCGGGTGACCGTGCTGACCAGTGCCGCGGTGTTCCTGGCGTGCTGGCTGGCCTTCAACAACGGGTTGCGGCCCGAACCGTTGATCGCCTTCGGCGCGGTAGTGGTCTGGATGCTCATCGAGAACAGCATCGGCACCCGCAGGCTCTGGCCGGCCGCGGTGGCGGTGGTGCTCGCGGTGTTCTGCGTGACCCTGGCGCCGCAGGGCCTGGTCGCGATCGCGCCGCTGCTGGTCGGCGCGCGGGCCATCGCCCGCACCATCACCGCCCGCCGCGCCACCCACGGACTGCTGGCCCAGCTGGCCCCGCTCGTCGGCGCGCTGTCGCTGATCTTCGTCGTGGTGTTCCGCGACCAGACGCTGGCCACCGTCGCCGAATCCGCGCGCATCAAGTACGTGGTTGGCCCCACCATCGCGTGGTACCAGGACTTCCTGCGGCCCTATTTCCTGACCGTCGAAGACAGCATCGACGGGTCCCTGACCCGTCGCTTCGCGTTCTTCGTGCTGCTGCTGTGCATCTTCGGGGTGCTGGCCGTGTTGTTGCGGCGCGGCGGGGTGCCCAGCGCCGCCAACGGTCCGGTGTGGCGGCTGCTCGGCTCGACCCTGGTGGGCCTGCTGCTGTTGACGTTCACCCCTACCAAGTGGGCCATCCAGTACGGCGTTTTCGCCGGGCTCACCGGCGCGCTGGCCGCTGTCACCGCGTTCGCGTTCTCCCGCGTGGGACTGCACAGCCGCCGCAACCTCGCGCTCTACGTCACCGCGCTGCTGTTCGTGCTGGCCTGGTCGACCTCGGGCTGGAACTCCTGGTTCGACGTCGGCAACTACGGGGTGCCCTGGTTCGACCGGCCGCCGGTGATCGCAGGCCAGCCCGTCACGTCGATGTTCCTGGCGCTGGCCATCGTCACCGCCGTGGTGGCCGGCTGGCTGCACTTCCGGATCGACTACGCCGGCCACACCGAGGTCAAGAACAGCGCCCGCAACCGGGTGCTCGCCTCGAGCCCACTGTTGGTGGTCGCGGTCATCATGGTGGTCCTGGAAGTCGGCTCCATGCTCAAGGGCGCGGCCCAGCGCTACCCCGCCTACACCAATGCCTCGGCCAACATCGCCGCGCTGACCTCGGGTGCGAGCTGCTCGCTGGCCGACAACGTGCTGGTGGAGAACGACACCAATGCCGGCATGCTCATCCCGGTGCCCGGCCAGCAGTTCGGCGAGTACGGCCCGCTCGGCGGCGAAGATCCCGTGGGCTTCAACCCCAACGGTGTCAGCGACTCGCTGGACCCCACCGAACCCGTGTCCATCAAACCGGGCACCCCCAACTCCGACGGCTCCCCGAACAAACCCAATATCGGCGGCGGTTACCAGGCCGGTACCGGCGGCGGCTACGGACCCGAAGGTGTCAACGGCTCCCGGGTGTTCCTGCCGTTCGGCCTCGACCCCGAAACCACCCCGGTGATGGGCAGTTTCGACGAAAATACCGTGGCCGCCGAGGCGACGTCCGCCTGGTACGAACTGCCGCCCCGCACCGAGGACCGCCCGCTGGTCACCATGGCGGCGGCAGGCGCCATCTGGAGTTTCAACGAAGAGGGCGAGTTCAGCTACGGCCAGAACCTGCAACTGCAGTGGGGGGTACGGGGCCCGGATGGCGAGTTCACCGAACTGGCCCAGGTCCAGCCCATCGACATCGCCCCGCAGCGAGCCTGGCGCGATCTGCGGTTCCCCCTGACGTGGGCGCCGCCGGAAGCCAACGTGGTGCGCGTCGTCGCCGACGATCCCAACCTCAGTGAAGACCAGTGGTTCGCGTTCACCCCGCCGCGCGTCCCGGTGCTGGAGACCGCGCAGGAGTTCCTGGGCGACCAGACACCGGTGCTGATGGATGTCGCAGTAGCCGCCAACTTCCCGTGCCAGCGCCCGTTCGCGGAGCGTCTCGGCGTGGCCGAACTCCCGGAGTACCGCATCCTCCCCAACTTCGACCAGGTACTGGCGTCGTCGAACCTGTGGCAGAGCGCCGAAGACGGCGGCCCGTTCCTGTTCATCCAGGCACTGCTTCGCACGTCGACCATCCCGACCTATCTGCGTGACGACTGGTACCGCGACTGGGGTTCCATCGAACGCTACGACCGGGTGGTGCCGGTGGCCGATGCTCCGGACGCCACCGTCGAGCAGGGTTCCATGCGGGTGTTCGGCTGGAGCCGCCCCGGACCGGTCAGGGCGCTCCCATGACCGAGGCTTTGAAGCGCCGGCCTGGCGGAATAAACGTGGCTCACGACGTGAAGACGGCCCGGTGGGTGGCGATGGTCGCCGGCCTGCTGGGCTTCCTGTTCGCCGTGGCGACACCGCTGTTGCCGGTGACCCAGACGACCGCGACGTTGAACTGGCCGCAGAACGGGCAGATGACCAACGTCACCGCCCCGCTGATCTCGCAGGTTCCGGTGTCGATGACGGCGACGGTGCCGTGTGAGGTGATCCGGGGACTGCCCGCCGACGGTGGCATGGTGCTGGGCACCGCGCCCGCCGAGGGCAAGCAGGCCGCACTCAACGGGTTGTTCGTCAACGTCACCGAGGAACGCGTCGACGTCACCGACCGCAACGTCGTGGTGGCCAGCGTGGCGCGCGAACGGGTGGAATCACCTGCGTGCCAGGCCATCGAGATCACGTCGTCGGAGGACGGCACGTTCGCCGAGTTCGTCGGGCTCGACAAGGTGACCGGCCCGGACAAGGGTGATCCGCAGCTCACCGGCTTCGCCGACCCGAACCTGCGCCCAGCGATCGTCGGGATGTTCACCGACCTGACCGGTCCCGCGCCGCCGGGCCTGTCGGTGTCCGCGACCATCGACACCCGATTCACCACCGCGCCGACCCCGTTGAAGTTGATCGCGATCCTGCTGGCGATCGTCTCGACCGTGATTGCGCTGGTGGCCCTCTGGCGCCTGGACCGCATCGACGGCCACCGGATGCAGCGGCTGATCCCCACCCGGTGGAAGACCTTCACCCTGGTGGACACGACCGTGATCGGCGCGTTCCTGGTCTGGTACGTCGGCGGCGCCAACTCCTCCGACGACGGTTACATCCTGCAGATGGCCCGCGTCGCCGACCACGCCGGCTACATGTCGAACTACTTCCGCTGGTTCGGCAGCCCCGAGGACCCCTTCGGCTGGTACTACAACCTGCTTGCGCTGATGACCCAGGTCAGCACGTCCAGCATCTGGATGCGGCTGCCGGATCTGGTGTGCGCGCTGGTGTGCTGGCTGCTGCTGTCCCGGGAAGTGTTGCCGCGCCTCGGCCCCGCGGTGTCGGGTAGCCGGGCCGCCCTGTGGGCCGCCGGGCTGGTCCTGCTGGCAGCCTGGATGCCGTTCAACAACGGGCTGCGCCCGGAAGGCCAGATCGCCACCGGCGCCCTGATCACCTACGTCCTGATCGAGCGCGCCGTCACCGCGCGCCGCCTGCTCCCGGCGGCGTTGGCGATCATCACCGCCGCGTTCACTCTCGGTATCCAGCCGACCGGGCTGATCGCCGTGGCCGCGCTGCTCGCCGGTGGCCGGCCCATCCTGGCGATCGTGACCCAGCGCCGCCAGCTGGTGGGTACCTGGCCGCTGCTGCTGCCGCTGCTGGCGGCGGGCACGGTGATCCTGCCGGTGGTGTTCGCCGACCAGACGTTCGCCACGGTGTTGGAAGCCACCAGGATTCGCACCGAGATCGGGCCCAGCCAGGAGTGGTACACCGAGAATCTGCGGTACTTCTACATGATCCTGCCGACGGTCGACGGCTCGCTGTCCCGGCGGTTCGGGTTCCTGATCACCGCGGTGAGCCTGTTCGCCGCCATGTTCATCATGTTGCGGCGCAAGCGGGTTCCCGGCGTGGCCCGCGGACCCGCGTGGCGGCTGATGGGCATCATCTTCGCCACCGTGTTCTGCCTGATGTTCACCCCCACCAAGTGGGTGCACCACATGGGGCTGTTCGCCGCGGTGGGCGCGGCCATGGCCGCCCTGGCCACCGTGCTGGTGTCGCCACTGGTGCTGCGCTGGGCCCGCAATCGGATGGCGTTCCTGGCCGCGCTGCTGTTCATCCTCGCGCTGTGCTGGGCCACCACCAACGGCTGGTGGTATGTCTCGAGTTACGGTGTGCCGTTCAACAATTCGACGCCCACGATCGGCAGCGTGTCGATCAGCACGATCTTCTTCGCACTGTTCGCCGTGACCGCGCTGTACGCGTTGTGGCTGCATTTCGCGCCGCGGGACCGCGGCAACGGCCGGTTCGCGCTGGCGGTCACCAAGGCTCCCATTCCGGTGGTCGCCGGTTTCATGGTCGTGGTCTTCGTCGGGTCGATGGTGATCGGCGTGGTGCGCCAATACCCCACCTACTCCAACGCCTGGGCCAATCTGCGCACCTTCAGCGGCGGCTGCGGCCTGGCCGACGACGTACTGGTGGAACCGGACTCCAATGACGGCTTCCTGGCGCCGCTGCCGGGTGACTACGGCGCGCTGGGACCGCTCGGCGGCGTCGACCCGGTGGGCTTCTCCCCCGACGGGATGCCCGAAGACATTGTGGCCCAAGCACTCCGGCAGCCCTTCCCGATGCCGGGCACCGACTACGACTGGGACTCACCCACCGAGCTGGACTCACCGGGAGTCAACGGGTCGAAGATCCCACTGCCCTACGGGCTGGACCCGGCGCAGGTTCCGATGGCCGGCACCTACACCACCGGACCGCAGCAGCAGAGCATCCTGAATTCGGCGTGGTACCAGCTGCCCCCGCCCGACGACGCCCACCCGCTGCTCGTCGTGACCGCCGCGGGCACCATCACCGGCAACAGCCTGTTCAACGGGCGCACCGAGGGCCAGACCGTCGAATTGGAATATGCGACAACGGGTCCCGACGGTAAGCCGGTGCCTGCGGGCCGCATCGAGCCCTACGACCTCGGCCCCACCCCGTCGTGGCGCAACCTGCGGTTCGACCGGGCGCAGATGCCCGCCGACGCGACGTCGGTGCGGATCATCGCCGAGGATCTGTCGCTGACGCGGGGCGACTGGGTGGCCGTCACGCCGCCGCGGGTCCCCGAACTACGCTCGGTCCAGGAGTACGTGGGTTCCGAGCAACCGGTCCTGATGGACTGGGCGGTGGGCTTGGCGTTCCCGTGCCAGCAGCCGATGCTGCACGCCCACGGCGTCACCGAGGTGCCGAAGTTCCGCATCACCCCCGACTACAACGCCAAACGCAACGACACCGACAGCTGGGAGGACGGGATGAACGGCGGCCTGCTGGGCATCACCGATCTGCTGCTGAGGGCGCAGGTGATGTCGACCTACCTGTCGCGGGACTGGGGCCGCGACTGGGGCTCGCTGCGCAAGTTCGACACCATCGTCGACGCCGACGTGGCGACGCTGGACTTCGGCACCACCACCCACTCGGGCCTCTACAGTCCGGGCAAGATCCGGATCGGGCCGTAGGGCGCTCTCTAGATCGGTTGCACGGCAACGATATCGGTATGCCCGAAATCGTCTCCCTTGAACAGCAACGGCTGACCGCTGACCTTCGCCAATGCATAGGAGAAGCAGTCGCCGTAGTTCAGGCCCGCGCGATGTCGGCCCTTGCCGTACCGGCGGTAGGCCGCGCGAGCCGCCGTCGCTTGATCTACGTCGACCGCGACCAGATCCACCGTGGCGCGGTGTAGCCACAGATCCAGTTCGCGACCGCCGGCCTCCCCGTACCGACTCTCGATCACGATCGAGGCCTCCACATACGAAGCAACCGAGAACAGCCGAACAGGGTCGGCCACCAGGCTCGCTTCGAACGACTCGGCCTCCGGTTCGTCACCGAGCATGGCAACAATGGCGGATGTGTCGATGACCATCAGTTGGGCAGCCCGCGGTCGTCATAGCCGAGGATCTCGTCCGCCGGGCGCGTGTCCCTGATCGGGAGCGCTGCACAACGGTGGCGGATTTCAGCGAGTTCCGCTTCCAGCGTGATGCCCTGCGTACGTCCGGTTTCGCGGGCGAGACGCTCACGTAACGCCACCACGACGACCTCGGTCAGGGTCTCCCCTGTGCGAGCTGACAGTTCTCGGGCCAACCGATCCGCCTCGGGATCTTTGATGCTCAGCGCCATGATCACGATTCTATACTTTTGTCCAGATTCTAGACTCGGCGTTTGGACCAGAAATGTCACAGCCTCGGCCTAGTCTCGGACTCGTGCACTCGCTCACCTACCCCTCGATCGCGCCGGCGGACGTCGCCTCGCGGTTCGGTGACGACACCTTCCGCCGCGGTGCCGGCTACGTCAAGGAAGGCCGGGTGTTGCAGTGCCTGTGGAATCCGGGAGCAGGCAGCCTGGTGGGGTCCATCCGCGGCAACCACGGCCGCACCTACGCCACCACGGTGCGCCTGGCCCGCGGCCCTGCCGGCACCTGGCGCATCCAGCAGGGCCGGTGCAGCTGTCCGATGCAGATCGATTGCAAGCACGTCGCAGCGCTGCTCATCACCGTCAACCCGCCCCGCGCCGCACCGGCACCCACCTGGCAGCAGTCGTTGGACAAGCTCCTGCCTGCGGCTCCAGGCAGCACCACGACCACCACGCCGCTGGCGATTCACCTGGCGTTGTCCACGGTCGGACAGACCACCACGCTGGACGCCGCCCTGGTGCACCAGGGAAAGCGGGGCGGCTGGGTCCACGGCGAGCTCACGTGGAGTTCCCTGGGTCTGACGCACCACAAACGCCCGTTTCAGCCGGCTCAGGTAGCCGCGCTACAGGACCTCTACTCGCTCTATCAGGCACCCAACAAACCTGTCTACCAAGGCTATTCGTACAGCAGCGTCTCGACGATCAACCTGGCCCGGTTCGATTCTGCGCTGTTGTGGCCGCTGCTGTCGACGGCCCGGCAGGCCGGGGTAAAGCTGATCCAGGACGACACCGACGACGGTGTGCGGAACGACGACGGTGTGCGGTCCGACGCCACCGCCACCATGCGTCTGAATGTCACCGCTGATGCCTCGGGGGCGCTCACCATCACCCCCACCGTGCTGGTCGACGGCGCGTCGGTGGCACCGGCGGCATTCCTCGGATCCCCCGGCCACGGCGTGGTGTACATCGACGGCGGGCTGCACCTGGCGCAGCTCGCCGGATCGGTACCGATGGCGCTGCAGCACCTCACCTTTCGCCGGGAACCACTGGTGATACCTGCCGCCGAGCTTCCGCGGTTCGCCACCGAGTACTACCCACGCTTGCGCAGCGTCGCGGCACTGATATCCACCGACGGCTCGTACACCCCGCCGGAGATCTCAGGCCCCACACTGGTGTTACACGCCGACTACCGCGACGAGCATCAGCTGGAACTCACCTGGTACTGGTCATATGGGTTGGACGGCAGAGATTTCCGCAACCGGGTCGACGCACCTGCTGTCGTCAGCTTCACCGATATCGATGCCGAGCGTCTGCTGCTGTCGAGCCTCGACGCACCGCTGGAAGACTTCCGGCTTCGCTGCACCGGCGGCGCGCTGGTGCCGCGGACGCTTCTCGGTGGGATGGACACCGTGCGCTTCACCTCCGAACTCGCACCGCGGCTGGCCGCGCTGCCGGGTGTCCTCGTCGAGGTCACCGGCGAGCCGGCGGACTACCGGGACTCGGACGGATCCCTGGTCATCGGTGTCAGCGCCGATGCCGTTGCGGGCGAGACGGACTGGTTCGACCTCGGCATCACCATCAGCGTGGCCGACCAGGAGGTGCCGTTTCGCACCGTCTTCACGGCGCTGGCCGTCGGGCAGGATCATCTGCTGCTGCCCGACGGCGCCTACTTCTCCCTCGACAGGCCGGAATTGGTGCAGCTGCGCATCCTCATCGAGGAGGCCCGCACCCTCACCGACACCGACACCGACGGATCGCCCCGGATCACCCGCTTCCAGGCCGACTTGTTCGACGAACTCGCCGCGCTGGGCGTGATCGTTCGGCAGGCCGACGAATGGCGGCGCCAGGCGGCCGGGCTACGGGCGCTGCAGACGCTCGAGCCGGTCGCGGTGCCCACCGGCGTTCGAGCCGAACTACGGGCGTACCAGCGGGAGGGGTTCTCGTGGCTGGCCACGCTGTACGCGCACGGGCTCGGCGGCATCCTCGCCGACGACATGGGTCTGGGCAAGACGCTCCAGACATTGGCCCTGATCTCCCATGTGCGGCAGACCAATCCGGGAGTGCCGCCGTTCCTGGTGGTGGCGCCGGCCAGCGTGGTGGGCAACTGGGCAGCCGAGGCGGCACGCTTCACTCCCGACCTGCGGGTGGTCACGCTCAGCGACACCCTGGGCCGGGCCCGCAAAGACCTGGATGAACTGGTGGCCGGCGCCGATCTCGTCGTCACCTCCTACACCTTGTTCCGGCTCGACTTCGACGCTCACGCCGCCCAGCCGTGGTCGGGGTTGATCCTCGATGAGGCGCAGAACGTCAAGAACAGACAGACCAGGACCTACCAGTGCGCGCGCCGATTGGTTGCGCCGGTCAAGATCGCCATCACGGGTACGCCGATGGAGAACAACCTCATGGAACTGTGGTCGCTGCTGTCCATCACCGCGCCCGGCTTGTTTCCCAGCCCGTCGCGATTCGCCGCCTACTACGCCAAACCGATCGAAAAGGACCGCAACACAGACCTATTGGCCCTGTTCCGGCGCCGCATCAAGCCACTGGTCAAGCGCCGCACCAAAGAACTGGTGGCCCCGGACCTGCCGGCGAAGCAGGACCAGATCCTCGACATCGACCTCACTCCTCGCCATCGACGCATCTATGACAAGCGGCTGCACCGTGAGCGCCAGCTGATCCTCGGCCTCCTCGACGACGCCGACCGCAACCGGTTCGCCATCCTGAAATCGCTGACCGTGCTGCGCCAGCTGGCCCTGCATCCCGGGCTCGTCGACCCGGCACACAGCGCTGTGCCGAGCGCGAAGATCGACTCGCTGAGCAGCCACCTGCAGGAAGTGGCCGCCGGTGGCCACCGAGCGTTGGTGTTCAGTCAGTTCACCCGATTCCTCGGACAGGTCCGCGACCGGCTCGACGCCGACGGTATCGACTACTGCTATCTGGACGGGCGGACGCGCAATCGCACGCACGTCATCGATCAGTTCAAGAACGGCGCCGCACCGGTCTTCCTGATCAGCCTCAAAGCAGGTGGGTTCGGACTGAACCTCACCGAGGCGGACTACTGCTTCCTGCTCGACCCGTGGTGGAATCCCGCCGTCGAGGCCCAGGCCATCGACCGCATCCACCGCATCGGGCAACTGCGAAATGTCATGGCGTACCGGCTGATCGCCCGCGACACCATCGAAGACAAGGTGCTGAGACTCAACGCACGCAAAGCCGAGTTGTTCGCCAGCGTCATCGACGACGGTGGTGCCTTCGGTTCGGCGTTGACCGCGGAGGACATTCGGGAGCTGATCGCGTGACGGCCAACCGGATCCAGCTGGGCACCGCCACCGTGACGCGGGTGCTCGAACTGCAGATCGAGATGCGCACCGGCCTGTTCGCGCAGACCCCGCCGCCAGCCTGGTTCGACAATGCCGAGCTGCTGGTGCCGACGTTCTGGAACACCGAGACCGACCAGTGGCGAATCGCCATGCAGTCCTGGGTGATCGAGGTCGACGGGCTGACCGTGCTGGTGGACACCGGGGTCGGCAATGACCGCGACCGCCCGCACATGCCGCCGCTGCATCACCTGAGCACCGACTTCCTGGGCACCCTCCAGCGAGCCGGCTTCGCGCCCGAAGACGTCGACGTGGTGGTGAACACCCACCTCCATACCGATCATGTCGGGTGGAACACCCGGCTCGTCGGCGACGCCTGGGCACCCACCTTCCCCAATGCCCGCTATCTCATGCCCGACGCCGATCACCGCTTCTTCGCCCCCGATTCACCCACCACCAACGACGGCATGCGGATCGTGTTCTCCGACAGCATCACTCCGGTTGAGCCGCAGACCCAGCTGTACTCCGGCGACCACCAGCTGAGCCCGTCGCTGTGGCTACGGCCCGCCGCGGGCCACACCCCGGGCTCGTCGGTGCTGTGGCTGGACGCCGGCGTGCCCGCCGTGTTCGTCGGCGATCTCACCCACTGTCCCATCCAGATCGCCCGCCCGGGTGATCCGTGTGCGTTCGATGTCGATCCCGGCCAGGCCGCGGCCACTCGTCGCCGGGTGTTCACCGAGGCGTCACGCCGGCGCGCCGCGGTGCTGCCCGCGCACTATCCCGGCCACGGTGGGGCAACCCTGGTGGCTCGCGGCGACCGCTTCGCCGTCGACCGCTGGCTGGATTTCAGCGCGATCTGAGGGCCGCCGGCTGTCATCCGAGCGACGCCGACAGCCACGTTCCGATGCCTTGCGGGTCAGCGACGAGATCGGGTTCCACCCGGCGCAGTGCAGCATTGACCGCCGCGGCAGCTTCACAGGTCGCCGGGTCCTGGAGCACCACCCGACCCCCGGCGGCTTTCACCGTCGCACAACCAGCGGCGCCGTCTTCGTTCGCACACGAAAGCAGGACCGCCGTCACCGAATTGACGAGTTGGGCTGCGCTGGTGAAGGTCACATCGATCGACGGCCGCGAGTAGGCCACCGGTGCGTCCAGGGTCAGGTGCGCACGCACATCGGCGCCGCTCTCATACAGCGAGAGGGGAGTCTGCGGCTCCCTTGCCAGACTGCGACTGGCGCCCACCAGGAGGTGGTAGCCGGGCGGGGCCACCGTCACCGCGCCCGGTGGACAGACCCACGGACTGGTGGTCGGTTCCTGAACCGGAATCGCGGTGTAGCCCTGCAACACCTGGGTCAGCGGTGACGACTCGGGTGGGCGGTGCAGCACCACACAGACCACCCGAGTGCGGACATCGAGCAGGGTCTGAAAGACCCCCTGCAGTGCCTTCAGACCGCCGGCACTGCCGCCGATGACGATGACATCAGGGCCGGGCATATTTGCTCAGGTTCGTGACGTAGACACCCAGCCGCCGGTCCACCGGCGCGAAGAGTGTGGTGCCGTCCCCGGTGAGACCCTCGCGCGGACCGATCACCAGATTGCCGAACGGCGCCAGACTCTCCCGGAAGATGCGTTCCACCCGGCGCTGGAGGGTGGCCTCGAAATAGATGAACACGTTCCTGCACATGATCAGGTTGAACTCACCAAAAGCACTGTCGGTAGCCAGATTGTGCGAGAAGAACTCGATCCGTGAGCGCAGGTGCGGGCTCAGGATGCACCGGTTGAACTTGGCGATGTACCAATCGGAGAACGGCCGTTCACCGCCGCTGGCCTGGTAGTTGCGGGTGGCCCGCACGATCGCGTCGGCCGGGTAGATCGCCGACGTTGCGACCCGCAGCGATTCGCTGTCGATATCGGTGGCGTAGATGGTGGTCCGCTCCAACAGCCCAGCCTCATCGAGCAGGATCGCCACCGAGTAGGCCTCTTCACCCGTCGCGCAGCCGGCGATCCAGATCCGGATGCGCGGATAGGTGGCCAGCCTTGGCACCAGCTCGGTGCGAATCTTGGCGAATACCAACGGATCCCGAAACATTTCGGTGACATTCACCGTCATCGCCGAGAGGAACTCGGCCAGCAGCGCCGGGTCACGCAGCACCTGGCTCAAGGCCTGTGAGATGGTGCCCAGCGAGTGCCGGTCGACGAACACGGCCAGTCGCCGGTTCCGCGAGGCGTCACTGTAGTGGCGAAAGTCGTATCCGAGATATTCGAACACCGCATAGAAGAAGGCGTCCGCCTCGACCAGCGCCAGCTCCCTCGAGCCGGCGGACTCAGGCATCTGCCCGGACGCACTCATCAAGTCCCTGACAGTTCCTGCTGTCCCCGCGGCCGGCTGGCCAGCCACACTCTGAGCACCGAGGTCAGCTGATCCATGTCGACGGGTTTGGTGACGTAATCCGAGGCGCCCGCATCCAGGCACTTCTGGCGGTCGCCCTTCATGGCCTTGGCGGTCAGGGCCACGATGGGCAGGCTGCGCCAGCGCGCCTCGGCCCGGATCCGGCGCATCGCCTCATAACCGTCCATGACCGGCATCATGATGTCCATCAGCACCAGCCCGATCTCTGGATGCTCGGCGAGGGCGTCGAGACCTGCCTGGCCGTTGCGGGCCGGCAGCACCGTGATGCCGTAGCGCTTCAGCGCGCTGCCGAGGGAGAAGACGTTGCGGACGTCGTCGTCGACGAGCAGGACTGTGTGCCCTTCCAGGGACTCGTCGACACGCCGGGGATTGGACAGGATCTTGCGGGCCGAGTCCGGCATGTCATTGGTGACCCGATGCAGGAACAGCGCCGTCTCGTCGAGCAGGCGTTCCGGCGATTTGGCGTTCTTCAGCACGATGGCGGCGGCCAACGCCTCCAGGCGCTCCGTTTCCAGCGACGTCAACTCCCGGCCGGTGTGCACGATCACCGGCAGGCTCTTCTGTTTGAGCTGATCCTGGATACGTTCGATGAGGTCGATCCCGTCGATATCGGGGAGCCCGAGGTCGAGGACGAGGCAGTCGTAGTGCGTGGCGCCTGCCAGTTCCGCCAGCACCTGTTCCCCGTTGCTGACGCAGGTGATCGCAATATCGTCACTTTCGATCATGTGCTTGACGACCTGACGCTGATTGGCATCATCCTCGGCGACCAGGACGTGACGCGGTCCCGGTTTCAGGAAATCGGCGATGCCGGAGAACATCGACCGGAGTTCTGTGAGGTCGGCCGGTTTACTCAAGGTCTGGATGGCACCCATCCGGCGACCCCGGCCGTCGTCGTTGGTGCCGGAAACGACATTGACCGGGATGTGCCGCGTCGCCAGATCATGCTTGAGGACGTCGAGCACCACCCAGCCGGCCATGTCCGGCAGACCGATGTCCAACGTGATGGCGGCCGGCTGCCGTTCCTTGGCCAGAGCCAAGGCCATGCGGCCGCTCGGGGTGATCACCGTGGCGAACCCGGCTTCCATCGCGAGCTCGGCCAGCATTCTCGCGAAGGTCGGGTCGTCCTCCACGATCAACAGGACGGGTTTGCTTCCGGGCGGCCAGTTGACCTCTGAAATGTCCACGGCGCCAAAGCGTGCGTCTTCGCCGACGTCACCGTCTGCGCCGATTTCCGGCGACGCCGGTACGGCGGCGGGCTGCACTCTCGGCACCGCGCCGTTGGTCCTGACCGGCCTCGACGAGGCCACCGCGCGGTTCGGGGCCGCCGGACTGTCCAGAGCCTCGGTGGCCTCGACGGGCAGATAGCAGGTGAACGTCGATCCCTGTCCGAGGGCGCTGCGCAAGGCGATGTCGCCCCCGAGCTGTCGAGCGAGTTCGCGGCTGATGGCCAAGCCGAGGCCGGTACCGCCGTACTGCCTGGTGGAGCCCCGGGCTGCCTGCTGGAAGGACTCGAAGACCAGGTTGTGATCCTTTGCGTCGATGCCGATTCCACTGTCCACGACGGCCAGGCCCAGATATCCGTCGCCGGGGTTGCCTGCCATGTCGCGTGTCCCGAACAGCTGCACGGTCACCGATCCTTCGTCGGTGAACTTGATCGCGTTGGCCACCAGATTCTTGGCGATCTGTTTGACCCGCGTGTAATCACTCGTGAGTCCCTGCGGGGCCGTGTCTTCGACCACCACGCGGAAGTCGACTCCCTTGTCCTGCGCTATCGGCCCGAACGAGCGTTCCAGGAAGCTCACCAACTCGGCCACCTGGATCGATTCCTTCTCCAGGCGCATCGATCCCGATTCGACCTTGGCGAGGTCCAGCACCTCGTCGATGAGGTTGAGCAGGTCCTTGCCCGACTGTTGAATCGTCTCCGCGAACTCGTGCTGTTTCTCGGTGATCGGGTCGTCCGAGTCGGTCAGGAGTCCCGACAGGATCAAGATGCTGTTGAGCGGCGTGCGCAATTCGTGCGACATGTTCGCCAGGAACTCTGACTTGTACCGCGACGAGACCGCCAGCTCCTCGGCCTTCACTTCGAGCGACCCGCTGAGCCGCTGCAGTTCTTCGTTCTTCTGTTCCAGTGACAGGGTTTGCGCCTCGAGCCGCTCGGCACCGGCCCTGAGCTCTTCCTGCTGGGAACGCAGCTCCTCGGTGGTCTCCTCGAGTTCGGCGTTCTGTGCCGACAGCATGTCCTCACGCTGGGCCAACTGCTCGTTGGCCGCGCGGAGCTCCTCTTCCTGGGTCTGGAGTTCTTCCGTCTGCGCCTGCGACACCTGCAGCAGGGCACGTGTCCGCTGTGCGGACTCGATGGCACTGAGCGCGACGCCGGCGCCCAGGGCGATGCTCTCCAGGAGTTCGATGTCGTCGGCGGAGAACAACCGAAGGCCGGCCAGTTCGAGTACACCGAGCACCTCGGACTCGAACTTGATGGGAATCAGGATCAACGACACCGGCGCGGTCTTGCCGAGCCCGGACACGATCTCGACGTAGTCGCCGGGAGCTCCGGTCACCTCGATCCGGTTGCCCTCCAAGGCACATTGACCCACCAGACCGTCGCCGAGTCCGTAGGAGTTGGGCAGACCCTTGCGGCGATGGAAGGCATACGACGCGGTCAGCGCGAAGCGGCCCGGATCATCGGGCTGATGCAGATAGAGGGCTCCGTGTTGGGCATCGAGTGCCTGGGCGGTGCGCGAGATGATGATCGCGCCGGCGGCCGCCATGTCGCCGACACCCTGAACCTCGACCATCAGGCTCGCCTGAATCGCCTTGGACAGCCGCGCCTTTTCGCTCAGGGCGGCCTCGTCGGCAAGCCGCCCGTTCGTGACGTGCAGATTGGCGCGCATGGTTTCCGCCGCGTCGGCGAGCACCGCGATCTCACGTGGACCGTTGCGGCGGATCGGCCGGTCGTAGGCACCGTTGGCCACCGCGGTGACGTCCTCCAGCACGCTGTTGACCGGCCGGGTCAGCAGCCGGCGCGACACCCAGACGGCGGTGCTCACGACGCCCAGCAGCAGGACCGCCGCCACTGCTTGAGCGATGTTCGAGAATCGCTGCGCGGTACTCACCCGATCCAGCTGCGTGGCGATCAGCTCACCGGTGCGGTCCTGCAGGTCGGCCAGCCGCCCCCGCAGCGTGTCGAACAGCCGCTTGCCCTGCTGGGTCATCGTTTCGAGCTGATCCTGTGTCAGGGGACCGGCGCGACGGGCCGCGATCTGGGGTTCGCCGGCCTGGGCGGTCCAGTCCGCGGCGGCCGCGACCACCGCATCCAGCCGCTGAAGCCCCACCTCGTCGCCGGCCAGGTTGCCGCGGAGCTCGGCCACGAGACGATCCCCGATGGCCTCGCCGTCTTCGTACGGCTCGAGAAACGACGGGTCCGCGGTGAGCAGGAACCCGCGTTGGCCGGTCTCCTGGTCCACATATGCCGTACTCAACGACGAGACATCGTCCTGCGCAGGCAGCATCCGCTCGCTGAGCTCACCGACGGCGCGCGCCACGGTGATGCGTCCGGCGATCGTGCACGCCATCGAGACGACGAACACGATGGTGATCATGCCCAGACACGTCCAGATCAGCTGTCGAAGCGACAGCTTCGTCTCGTGCTCGCTACCGGTCATTCACCCTACTTTCGCCGATGCCGTGATCGGCCCACGTGGTGGTCCAGTTCGCCACGTGCCCACTCAAGTCCGTCATCTCGATCGGTCGTGCGTACAAGAAGCCTTGCTGCAGAACGCATCCCGCCTCGCGGAGCCAGTCGGCCTGCTCCTGGTTCTCGACGCCCTCGGCGATCAGATCAACTTCCATGCAGGCCGCCACCGCGATCTGGCTGCGCACCAGCCTCTGCACCCGTTCGACTTCGTGGACCGAGGAGATGAACGAACGGTCGATCTTCAACCAGTCGACGGGAACGTGCAGCAGATTGGTCATGCTGGAGTGGTCCACACCGAAATCGTCGATGGCCAAGCTGAATCCGTGGTCGCGAGCCAGACACAGGGCGGCGTGCGCCGGGGCGGGATCCGAATTGAACCCACGCTCGCTGAGTTCCAGGCAGACGCTGGCCGGAGCTATCTGGTGGTCTTGCTGAGCGCTGAGCAGATAGCTCAAGAAGTTGCTGTCGAGCACCTGGTCGGGCGAGAGGTTCACATGCAGTTGCAGGTCGCTTCGGTCCAGATTCGCATAGTCGGCGAAGCTGCGCCTCAGGATCCATTCCCCGAGCGGCCCGGCCTGTCCGGCGGCCTCGGCCAGCGAAATGATCTCGCTCGCCGCTATCTCGTCCTCCCCGACCCGCCAGCGCACCAGGGCTTCCAGGCCGAAAAGAGCACCCGTCTCCGAATTCACGATCGGCTGGTAGACCATGCGGAAATCCGACCGGGCGATCGCGCCCGCCACTTGGGCCCGCAGCAATGCCTTGTCCTGCTGCTGCGACCCGATCAGATCGGTGTAGAGCACACAGACGTCCGCTTTGTTCTTTTTCGCCTCGAACATCGCCATGTCGGCTTGGGACAGCAGATCCTCGGTGGTGTGCGCGCTGGCGCCCAGACAGGAAATGCCCATGCTGATGGACGGGCGGATGGTCGCGTTCTTGCAGTGCACGGGTTGCGCCTGCACCTGCTCCAGGATGTTGTTCCCGGCCGCGACGGCGGCGGCGGTGGACAGCACGTTCTCGAACAGGATGTTGAACTCGTCGCCGCCGACCCGACAGACCAGCGCGTCGTCGCTGACCGCCGACCGGAGTCGACTCGCCACTTCCAGCAGCAGTTCATCACCGGTGTCGTGGCCGTAGGTGTCGTTGACGACCTTGAACTCGTTGACGTCCACGTACAGCAGCGCGACCAGCTCGTCGGCGCCATCTCGCTGGTCAGCGAGGAGGGCGAGCCGCTCATGAAGCTGCCGCCTGTTCGCCAGATCGGTCAGCGGGTCATGCGTCGCCAGATGCTCGATCTCGGTCTGGGCATGCTTGATCTCCGTCAGGTCATGGACCACCACGGCGACATGCAGGTCGACGGGCTCGCCGATGGGCGATAGCGTGACCAGGACGTCGACCAGGCGGCCGTCGTCGGAGGCCAGCGTCATCTCCAAGGAGACCTCCTGGTGCGTGGCCAGGGTCACGCCCAACTGGTCTTCCAGCCGCTGCTGGTGAGCGTCGATCGCCAGCTCCACGATGGACCGGCCCATCAAGGAGTCGTGGTCGCCGCTGAACAGTGCCGTCGCCGCCCGGTTGCAGCTGCGGATTCTGCCGGACACATCGACGGCCAGGATCGCGTCGCCGGTGGCCTGCATGACGGCGGCGTACTCGGCCTGCACCCGGTAGAGGGTGGCATTGGAGATCGCCAGGGCGGCGGCCGCCGACGCCCCACGGAACAACGCGGCTTCCGCCTCCGAGAACTCCGGGCCATCGGCCCGGCCGATGCAGAGCACACCGACGGGCTGGGTGCGGGCGGTCAACTCCTCGACCAACACCGCGCCGTACGATGCCGGATTCTGCTCCTGACCGGTCAGGTGATCGATCAGCCACGCCTGGAGCAGCTCCGAGGTTCCCGTCGATTCCGTGTGCGACATCGAGTCATGCCAGCCCTCGCCGGGAATCGGCAGGCGGAGCATGCAGTCGGCGTCGAACAGCTGGCTCAGCTCGGTGACGATGGCCTGCTCCAGCGAGGCCAGGTCGATGCTGGCTTCGGCGAAGATGTTGGTGAGCCGCTCCCGACGCCGGGTGAAGGCCAACTCGTCGCGTTGCCGGATTTCGGCGGCGCGTGACGCCTGCAGCTGCTGTTCGTGGAGCTTGGTCGCTTCCCTGCGTAGCCGGGCGAAGGACTGATCGAGCTCGAGTAGCGCTTTGACCTTGGCGTAGAGCACCTGCCTGGGGACGGGCTTGACCAGGAAGTCGACCGCGCCCAGGTCGTAGCCTCGGTGCAGGTCGCTGGCTTCGGACTGACCGGTGAGGAAGATGATCGGCAAGGAGGCCAGTTCTTCGGCGTCTCTGATCAGTTGCGCGGTCTCGAACCCGTCCATCCCGGGCATGTTGATGTCGAGCACGATCACCGCGACCTTGCGCTGCAGCAATATCGTCAGAGCCTCTTCGCCGGACCCTGCCTGGACGATCTCGCACTTCAACGGGGTCAACACGGTGCACAGCAGGTCACGCAGGCGCGCGTCGTCGTCGACCACGAGCACCATTTGTTCGTCGTAAGCCGCGGCACGCCCCAGCGCACCGGCTACCGACAGCGCGATGGCCGGTTCCCCATCTGTCCCTGGTGAGACAAGCACGCAGACTTCCACCCCGCCTGGATTCTTGAGCACAATCGAGCTCGTCCCGTGTGGAGCCACACTGATGCACCACTGCGGGGTCGGCTGTGTACCGAATCATAGTGGGATCGCCCGGAGATGGCACTGGACCCAGCAAACTGACTCGGCCGCATGGTCAGCGAGCTCGTCGAATCCGGCGAACGGATTGGGATCGGCGAGACGGCCCTGACGCGTCCCAGGGGCTTAGATCGGGATCAGGCCGTGCTTGCGCTGCACGCGCTGAATCTGTTTGTCCCGTAGCAACCTCATCGCGCTGCGCAGGTGCAGCCGGGTCTGGTGCGGCTCGATCACCGCGTCGACGTAACCACGCTCGGCCGCGATGTACGGAGTCGCCAGGTTCAGGTTGTAACCCTCGATGAACTCGGCCTTGATCTTCTGCACCTCGGGCGCAGTCGGATCAGGGAACCGCTTGACCAGCAATTGCGCCGCGCCGTCGGCACCGATCACCGCGATGCGCGCCGTCGGCCAGACGAAGTTCATATCGGCGGTCAGCTGCTTGCTGCCCATCACCGCGTAGGCGCCGCCGTAGGACTTGCGGATGGTGATGGTGACCTTGGGGACGTCGGCCTCGACGACCGAATACAGGAAGCGGCCGCCGCGCTTGATGATTCCGTTCTTCTCCTGCTGCACACCGGGCATGAATCCCGGGGTGTCCACGACGAACACCAACGGGATGTTGAACGAGTCGTTGAACCGGACGAAGCGGGCGGCCTTGTCGGACTCTTCGTTGTCGATGGCACCCGCGTTGTACATCGGCTGGTTGGCGATCACAGCGACCGTGCGGCCGTCGACGCGGGCGTAGCCGGTGATGATGGCCTGACCCGCCTGCGCGGCAACTTCGAGGAAGTCACCGTCGTCGAAGATCCGCAGCAGGATCTCCTGCATGTCGTAGCCCATGTTGTCGGCATCCGGCACGATGGTGTCGAGTTCCAGATCGTGCGGCGTGATCTCCGGCTCCAGGCCGGGATTGACCACCGGCGCGTCGTCGAAGGTGTTCCCCGGCAGGAACGTCAGGTACTCCCGGACGTAGTCGAAGGCCGCTTTCTCGTCTTCGACGACCTGGTGGATGTTGCCGTACTTGGCCTGGTAGTCGGCGCCGCCGAGTTCGTCGAGCGAGACGTCCTCGCCGGTGACGTCCTTGATCACGTCGGGGCCGGTGACGAACATGTAGCCCTGGTCGCGCACGGCGACGATCAGGTCGGTCTGGATGGGTGAGTAGACGGCGCCGCCGGCGCACTTGCCCAGGATGATCGACACCTGCGGCACCAGGCCGGACAGCAGCTCGTGGCGGCGGCCGAGTTCGGCGTACCAGGCCAGCGAGGTCGCCGCATCCTGGATGCGGGCGCCACCGGAATCGTTGATGCCGATGATCGGGCAGCCCACCATCGCCACCCACTCCATCAGCCGGGCGACCTTGCGGCCGAACATCTCGCCGACGGTGCCCTGGAAGACGGTCTGATCGTGGCTGAACACCCCGACCGGCCGGCCGTTGATGGTGGCATGGCCGGTCACCACGCCGTCGCCGAAGAGCGCCGCGGGATCACCCGGCGTTTTGGCCAGGGCGCCGATCTCGAAGAAACTGCCGGGATCGACCAGCGCGTGAATGCGGGCCCGCGCACTCGGGATGCCCTTCTTCTCCCGCTTGGCGACGGCCTTGGGGCCACCCGGCTCCTGGGCCAGCTCGAGCTTCTCTTTGAGCTCGGCCAGCTTTTCGGCGGTGGTGGCGGCTTTGGCGGGCGGGAGATTGTCGACAGTCACTTCGGCGGCGCTCACTTTCCCTTGTTGGCGTTGATCTCGTTGATCGCCTGGCTCATATGCGCCCCGACCTTGGCGATGTACGGCTCGTCGATGGCCTGGATGTGCTCGCCACCGATGTTGACCACCTCGAGGTCGGAGGCGAACTCACCCCAGCCGCCATCGGGCTGCCGGGTGGCGTACGCGGGCTCGAAGGTGATCGCATCATCGTGGTAGCGGTCGGCCATGTACAGCGTCACGTGCCCGTCGTAGGGCCGCAGCTCCACGACATCGAGCGCACGGTTGTCCAGGTAGGACGTGCGCTGGTGTTCGATGATGCCGCCCGGGATCTGGACTCCCGCATCCTTGACCGCGTTCAGGACGAACTCGATCTGGCCGGCGTCGTCGAGCTTCTCCAGCTCCTCGTACGGGATCTCCGGGATGTGCACGTTGAACGTCTTCTGGGCGAACTGGGCGTACCGGTCCCACCGGGCCCGGGTGCCTTCCTTGGACGTGTCGATCGGAACGCCGGGGCGCACACAGTCGATCAGCCCGACGAAGCGGACGTCGGCGCCGGCTTGCTTCAACCCGATGGCGCACGCGTAGGACAGCGCGCCGCCCAATGACCAGCCCGCCAGGATGAACGGCTTGCTTCCGTTGAGCTCCAACAGCTTCGGCACATACACCGCGGCCCGCTCGGCGATGGTGCCCTCGACCCGTTCGAGGCCGATCATCGGTGTGCCCGCGGGCAGCCGGTTGAGCAGCGGCTCATAGACCACGGTCGATCCGCCTGCGGCGTGGAAGACATACACCGGCACCTGGTCGTCCGAGTCCGCCTTCCGGATGGTGCGCACGAACCCGTCGAGCTCCCCGGCCTCGAGGAACTCGCGGACCGTCGTCGCCAGCGCCTCGATGGTGGGCGCGCCGGTGACGTCCTCGGCGGTGATGGTGCCTTCGGCGCGTTCGGAGAGCCGCTGCGCCAGCTTGGCCGCCACCTCGTCGTCGAGCGTCGGCAGCGTGTTGAAGATGCCGCCCGGGCTCTTCCCCGTCACGATCGCCCACGCGGCGAACGTCAGCCGCTCGGCGGCGTCCCGCGGCGGCACGTCGGAATTCAGGGCCTCGGCGATCGCCTGCTGATTCAGGGCGGCGGCGGCCGCGGCCAGGTCCGGTTGCTTGGCGACGGGCCCCAGCGGGTTGGACGGTGGCGGCGGGACGGGTGCGCCGGTGGGCCCGTGCGGATCGGTGGGCGGGGGCGGCATTGCCGGGGTGGTGGCCGCCGTCTGCACGGCCTTCTCGTTGAGGTCCGCCGCCTCGGCGGCGATCCCGGGCTCGGCTGCCTCGGTGACAGTGGCTTCCTCGGTGACAGTGTCGGTGTCCGACAAGCCGGCCAGCCGCTGTTCGATCTCGGCTGCCGTCGACGCGCCACCGAGCAGCTCGGCCTGCGCCTTGGCGACATCCTCGTCGCTGGCGGTGCTCTGGAACTCGTGCAGCTGCGCCACCTCGTCGCGATGGTCGATCGCGTAGGCGATCAGCTTCTCGACGTTGTAGAGGTTCGCGTCGCGGACCGCCGTCAACTGGATCGGCGGCAGGTCGAAGTCGTACTCGACCCGGTTCTTGATCCGGACCGCCATCAGCGAATCCAGGCCCAGCTCGATGAGCGGAACCTCCCAGGGCAGATCCTCGGGTTCGTAACCCATGGCGCTGCCGACGATGGTGCCCAGCCGATCGGAGATGGACTCGCCGGAATCCGGCGACCACTTGGCAAAGCCCGCACCGAGATTGGCGCCGGCGGTCAGGCTGTCGGAGACATACTCGGCGTCCTCGACGACCTCGGGCTCGGCGACGGGCGCCGAGATCGCAGTGGTGACGAGGCCGGTGGCGATGGGCAACTGCGCCTGCGCTCCGCCGCGGCTGACGATGGCGTCGTAGACCAAGGTGAAGGACTCGTCGATCCGCGCATGCACCTGCACCGAGGCTCCGCCCGGATGCCGGGTCAACGTCGTCACCAACCGCGCACCGTCACCGGGGATGGCCCGCTGCTCGGCCGCCGTCAGCGCTGCGTCCGGAAGAACTTGGACCGCAGCGGCTTTCACCAGCGCAGCGAGGTCGGTACCGCCGCGCGGCGCGTACTCCCAGACATGCTTGCCGTCGGGCAGCGACACATGCGATCCGGGCACCACACCGGAGTTGTCACCCGAGAACCGCACCTCGAGCCAGTGCGGCTTGCGGCGGAACCGCGTCGGCGGCACGTCCGCGAAATCACCCTGATCGAACAGCGTGCGGAAATCCAGATCGTGGCCGTGGACGAACAGGTTCGCCATCGCCGAGGTCATCGAGTCGACCTCGTCCTGCTTGCGCGCCAAGGTCGCCACCAGCTGCGCGTCATGCAGACCCGCCGCAGCGGTGGTCAGACCGACCTGCATGAGCGCCACCGGATTCGGTGCGAGCTCCAAGAACGTGGTGTGACCGTTGTCGACGGCGTTGCGGACGCCGTGGGTGAAGTAGACGCTGTGCCGCAGACCCTTGCGCCAGTAGTCCACATCGTGGATGGGCTCGGCGCCGGCCCGGATCAACTTGCCTTCGTGCACCGTCGAGAAGTAAGCCGTGGTCAGCGGTTTGGCCTCGATACCCTGCAGTTCGGCGGCCAGTTCGCCGAGCAGCGGGTCCATCTGCTGAGTGTGGCTGGCGCCCTTGGTCTGGAACTTGCGGGCGAACTTCCCCTCGGCCTCGGCGCGGGCGATGATCGCGTCCACCTGGTCGGGGGGTCCGCCGATGACCGTCTGCGTGGGCGCCGCGTAGACGCACACCTCCAGATCGGGGTAATCGGAGTACACGGTTCGGATCTCGTCGGCGGAGTACTCCACCAGAGCCATCAACCGGATGTACTCACCGAACAGCATCGCCTCGCCCTCACCCATCAGATGGGAGCGGGAGCAGATGGTGCGGGTGGCATCGGCCAGTGACAGCCCGCCGGCGAAGTAGGCGGCGGCCGCCTCACCGAGCGACTGTCCCACTACCGCACCGGGCTTGGCGCCGTGGTGCTT
>JBEVFK010000079.1:0-17890 GCA_040512325.1 Mycobacterium sp.
GGGAACTGCATGCTGACGGCTCTGGCGGCCATGACGGCGTTGGGCTGCAACCCCGCCTCTGAAGCGACGCCGACGGGCAACGCCTCCGGGAGAACCGGGACTGCGGCGGCAGGGGGTGGGGCAACGTCGCCGAGTGGCAGGCCGGGCATCGCGACGATCGCCGGGTCTGATGGAGGGGGCGCGCTCGGCGGCGGAGGTACAGCATCGACGATCGCTTGCTGTTGCGGGGTCAGCGCTGCGTACTGCGCCTCCGCAGCGGCGATCTGGCGCAGCAGTTCGCTCAACTTGGCCTGCAGTTCGGCACGCACTGCCGCAGCCGACTCGACCGCGGCGCCGGCGGCCGCGGCCGATTTCTCCGATGCCTGCGCAGCGGCCGCCGCGCGCTCGCGTGCTGATTGAAAGGCCTTCATCTGATCGGCAATCCCAGCGGCGACCGTGCGCTGCAGCGACAGCTGATCGATCAGCTGTTGCGGGGAATCCGCGGTCAGTACCGCCGCGAACTGACCGTCGCGCCCACTCATGTAGGTCATCGCCGCGATGCGGTTGACCGCGGCCTGATAGGGCTCCAGCTGGGCGTTCGCGGCCTGCAGGGCCGTCAGGTCACCGCGGTGGCGGTCGACGGCCGCGGCCTGCTCAGCCGTTTTGGCGTCGGCATCGCGCTGGGCGGCGGTGACGGCCTCGCGGCTCTGCACTGCCTGCTGGGACAACTCCGTGAGCTTCGACAATGCGTCGGCCGCCGGGTCCGCCTGAACGTCGCCCATCGCCATGACCAGCACCAGGGCGGCCGTGGACAAACCGCACACCGTTCGCCGAAGAAAGTGGCGCATCCGGGTCACGTGGATTGTCACGGTCCTTGGCTCGAGGACCGATCTAGGCCCGACGGTCGATGTCCCGGGCAAGGCTACGAACTGACACCGGCGATGTCTACTCGACGTCGTGGATTGCCGCCCACAGGCGTCAGTGACTGCGAGCGCTGCCGCCCAAGCTGATCTCGAGGACGCTGCCGGTCACGACGCCGGGGTCGGTCACCAGGTAGAGAAGCCCGCGGCTGACATCTTCGGGCTCGATCCACGGCTGCGGAATCGGATTCGCCCTCATCATCCTCCTGACCAGGTCGTCGGGGACGCCGTCGGTGCCCACCGGCTGGACCATCGGCGTGTGCACCGTGGTCGGGCAGATGACGTTGACGGTGATGCCCTCCTTGGCCACCTCCAACGCCACGGACTTCGCCAACCCGATGACTCCCCACTTGGTCGCGTTGTAGGCGCCCAAGTCGGGGATCCCCATCCGGCCGCCCATCGACGAGGTGACGACGATGCGGCCGAAGCGCTGCCGCCGCATCACCGGGAGGGCGGCCCGCAGCGTGTGAAATACGCCGGTGAGGTTGGTGTCCATCAGCTGGTGCCAGATCTCGTCGGTCACCTCGTCCAGCGGGCCGGTGCTCACCACTCCGGCGTTGGCCACCAGAATGTCGAGACTTCCCAGGCTGCTCACGGTGTCCTTCACGGCGGTGTTCACCGCGGCGGCGTCGCGCACATCCACCACCATCGGGAGACAGCGACCGCCGAGCCCCTCGACCTCTTCGGCCGTGGCCCGCAGATCGTCCTCGGTGCCGAGCGGATATGTCAGATTCATCGGACGGGGTGCGTCGGCGATCACGACGTTCGCCCCTTCGGCAGCCAACGCCAGCGCGTGGGCACGCCCCTGCCCGCGTGCTCCGCCGGTGACGAACGCGACGCGACCATCCAGCGCGCCCATCGCCTAGCCCCGTGCGGGGTCGGCGAATACCGGTTTCTCGCCTGACATTCCGGCCATCACCGCAGTGATCTGGTTGGGCGAGCCGAGGAGCCCGGTTTGCAACTCCGATTCGAGTTTCAGAGCTGCTGCGGCGTCGTCACTGACCCACGTCTGGTCGTAGAGGCGCTTGGCCGCCTGGACGGCCTCGGGAGACTTCTGCGCGATCTCCTCGGCGAGAGCCATCGCCGAAGCCAGCGGATCGTCACTGGTCCGAGTGACCAACCCGAGCGCCAAAGCCTCACTCCCCGAGAGGATACGGCCGCTGAACGTCAGCTCCTTGGCGACGTCGATGGGGAGTAGTCGCGGCAAGACCTGCGTGATGCCCATGTCCGGAACGAGGCCCCACTTGATCTCCATGATGGACAACCTCGCGTCCGGGGCGGCGATCCGGATGTCGGCGCCCAGCGCGATCTGCATTCCGCCGCCGAAGCAGTTCCCGTGAATCGCGGCGATCACCGGCGCCGGCACCAGAGACCAGTCGTAGGTCACCCGCTGAGCGAAGTTCGCCACCCGGTCGCTGTCGCGCTGCAACAGCGCACCGGTGCCACCCTGCCCGGACATGAAGCTGGCGACGTCCAACCCGGAACAGAAGCTCTTCCCGTCGCCGTGCAGCACCACCGCACGGACCGAGGCGTCGCCTGCCAGCTGCTCGGCGGCGTTCACCAAGCCTTCGAACATGGCTTGGTCCAGCGCATTGTGCTTGTCGGTGCGCACCATGGTCACCGTCGCCACGCCACCGGCGCTCGTCTGCACGCGGACTCTGTCTTCGCTCACCACTGAAAACCTACCGGCGATGGGCGTACACCAAGGACAAACTCCGGCATACGCCGAGTCACCACTGCTGCCGAGTCGGGATCGGCTCTTGACGACCTCGGGTCGCCCCGCATTGGCTAGCATTCTTCGAAACGCACCCGCAAGGACCGACATGCACAGACCGGACCGCGTCACCGAAGCCGCCGCCTGGCTCCTCGAGAGCGGCCACCGCGTTCTCCTCACGCTCACCGGTGGCCGATATCCCCGCACCGTCATGGGCATGCTGACCGTCGAGCTGCACACCGTCGGGCGCAAGTCCGGCAAGCCCTACGCAAACCTGTTGACCAGTCCGGTCCATGACGACGACCGCATCGTCGTGGTGGCGTCGAAGGGCGGCCATCAGGACCACCCCGACTGGTACAAGAACGCGCTGGCGAACCCCGATGTCACCGTGACCGTAGACGGCCAGACGGTGCCGATGCATGCCCGGACCGCGACGGCCGCGGAGCGGGCCGAGTTGTGGCCGAAGGTGGTCAAGGCCTACCAGGGATACGCCGGATATCAGCGCAACACCGACCGTGAAATTCCGCTGCTGATCTGTGAGCATCTGCGGGACCGTCGAGATGTGTAGTGCCAGTGGCACTCTTGGATTACCTGCGACGTAGAGGTTTCGCAGGAACCGGGCAGCGGGAGCACTGCCAGGTGCCGACGGCGAGCAGAACACACGATGCCCCGTTAAAACTGGCTACCAGCTGCGCGCACGGCTCAATAGGCCATTCACTGGTGCGAAACAGCGGCGCAACAGAGCACTCCTAGGTTCGGACGTGCACGCCGTCTGTGGCCACCCACGTTCGCCCACCACCAGATCAACCGGACACCTCGACCTGAGCCGGAGGATCTGACCCGAGTCGAGCCCCGTCCGAACCAAGGAGCACGCCATGGCCTTCGACTACTCCCGCTTGACCGCCACCTGCGCCGTCGAGTCACCCGAGCAGGCGATTACATTGCCGCCGGAGGCGTACGGCAGCGACGAGCTCTACGCCGCCGAGGTGGACCAGATCTTCAAACGTGGCTGGATTCCGCTGTGCCGCGTCGAGCAGATCGCCACTCCCGGATCGTATTACAGCATCGACATCCTGGGCATGCCGCTGGTCGTCACCCGCGACCGCAAGAACGACATCCGGGTACTGTCGCGCAACTGCACGCACCGCTGGATGGAAGTGTGCAGCGGCGCCGGCGAGGCCAATGTGCTGCAGTGCCCCTACCACCTGTGGTCATTCGGTATGGACGGTCACCTGGCCGGCGCACCGGAGATGATGAAGTCACCAGGATTTGATCGAAAAGACTGGGGGCTCAAGCCCTTCCGACACGAGGTGTGGAAGGGGTTCGTCTTCGTCAACATTGACGGTCAGGCCGCTCCGGTGGCCGAACAGTTGGCCGATCTCGCGCCGATCGTCGACCCGTATGACTTCGAGAACTACCAGATCATCGAAACAACCGACTGGGGGGTGTGCGACTGGGACTGGAAGATCATGGTCGACAACTTCATGGAGTGCTACCACCACATCGGACCGCACCGGGGTTCACTGGAAGGCGAATGGCCTGCCGCACTCAGCACCACCGGTGAGGTCGGTCAGTACTTCACCACGATGTGGGCCAACCAGGCGCCGGGTTATCCGGCCACCGAGCCGTGGCTCAAGCCCGGGGCCGACACCTTGGCCCCTGAGCATTTCCGCAAGAATCTGATCTTCATCGCCTACCCGCTGCTGCAGGTCTCACTCGGCCCCGGCTTCATGTACTGGCTCAAAACTCTGCCGGTCGGCGCAGGCAAGGTCGAGATCCACCTGGACATCGCGATGTCACCGGCGGCGCTGGCCGCCCCAGAACTCGACGAGCGGAAAAGCCAACTGGTCAAGTCGATCTGCGATATCCACCGTGAGGACCTCGACGCCTGTGCGGCGGTGCAGAAGGCCGTTCGCTCCGGAGTGACCGCAACGGGTCGGCTGTCCCACCTGGAGCGCCCGTTGTGGCAGTTCTACCGGTACCTGGGCCGTGAGCTCGGAATCATCAGCGACCCAGCCGATCTCGCCTCGACCGGATAACCGGGACCGTCAGCGTCAGCACCCGGGAATTCAGTGGTCCGACTGCGTCGGGCCCCAGTGGTCTGGCGGCACCTCCACTACCGTCGAGGCCCGCGTTTGCTGTAATGCCTGACACGCTGCACCGGGCTGGGTACTGTCCGGACATACTCAAACGGTAGGTCCGACAAGCCGCAGCCAACCCGAGGACTCCGCGTGAAGAGACGGGCAGCGGCGCCGGACCATCCGCTGGCCGCCGAGTCTGCACACGTCAGCCCTTCGACACCACGCCGGCGGGCCCTGCGGTACCGGTTCAGGGTCGCCCGTCGGCGTCCCACGACAGTCCTCGGCCTGCTCGGGCTGGTGCTGTTCGGCTACCTGATCGTGGTGCCGATCGTGGCGATGTTGATCCAGAGCGCAACGGTCAGTCCGAAGGACACGTTGATCGTGCAGCAGCCCGCAGGCTCGCTGACGTCGTACTACCTCTGGCGGGTGTTCCTGTCCCCGGTCTCTGGTGAGCTGTTCTGGCGGCCGTTGCTGCACACCGTGATCGTCAGCGCGTGCTCTGTCGTCTTGTCGTTGCTGGTCGGCGGGGTGTTCGCGGGGCTGTTGACCCGCACAGACCTGTTCGGCCGCCGGTGGTTCAGCACCGCGTTGATCGTCCCCTACATGCTGCCGACATGGGCGTTCGCGCTCGCCTGGAGCACGATCTTCAAGAACCGCACGGCCGGTGGCCAACCCGGCTGGCTCGAGTCCGTCGGGTTCACGCCGCCGGACTGGCTGGCCTATGGCGGCGTTCCGATCATCATCATCTTCACGCTGTATTTCTCACCGCTGGTCATCCTGTTGCTCGGCAACGCCCTCAAACGCTTCGACTCGCAGCTGGAGGATTCGGCGCGGTTACTCGGGGCCGGCTACGGGACTGTCGTCCGCACCATCCTGGTGCCGCTGATGCTGCCGGCCATCGTCTCGGCTGCCACCTTGATCCTGGCGAAGGTCCTCGGCGAATTCGGGGTGACCTACATCCTCGGACTGCCTACCGACTTCAACGTCCTGGCGACCTCGCTGTACCGCAACATCTCGACCCGGGAAAGCGGGGCCGCGGCCGTCATCGCCGGCGCCGTCATCGTGATCGGACTGCTCTCCCTGTGGGTGGATGTGCACTTCGTCAGGGAGGCGCGACGCTATGTCACCCTCGGGGGCAAGGGTTCGACGGACCGGACCCGTCCGCTCGGCAGATTGCGGATTCCGGCCACCGCACTCTGCGGATTCGCGTTCCTTCTCAGTGTGATCGTTCCCATCGGAGTTCTGCTGCTGTCGACCCTGATGCGCCGTCCAGCCGACTTCTCACCGGACAACTTCACCCTGTCCTATTGGTTCGGCCACGACCTCGGCACTCCGGGGTTCACCGACGGCGTCCTGGTGAGCAGCGCGGTGTGGTCGGCGGCATGGAACACGTTCTGGATCGTCGGCGTGGCCGCGGTGTCCGCGGGCGCCCTTGGCCAGCTCGTCGGTTACGTCGTCGTCCGCTCTCCCGGCCGTCTGCTCGCAACCACGTTGCGCCAGTTGACTTTCCTTCCGTATTTGGTACCGGGCATCGCCTTCGCGGTCGCCTACCTGTCGCTGTTCGCCGTGTCACGCGGGCCCATTCCGGCCCTCTACGGCACGGCCACCATCCTGGTGCTGATCTACCTGGCCGAGCAGATGCCGTTCGCATCGCGGGCCGGTATCTCGTCGATGATGCAGCTCGGCCCCGACCCCGAAGAGGCAGCACAGGTCGCGGGTGCCGGCTGGTGGCGCCGCATGGCGGGGATCATCCTCCCCATCCAAAAGCGTGCCCTCGCAATCGGTGTGCTCATGCCGTTCATCGCCGGTGTCCGCAGCCTGAGTCTCGTGGTGATCTTGGCCGTGCCGGGTATGGACGTTCTGACCACGTTCGCGATCAAGTTGGTCGAGTTCGGGTACACCCAGGCCGCCAACGGCGTCGTCCTCATCGTGTCGGCCGTCGCGTTCGGCGGTACCTACGCAATCCAGAAAACCTTCAAGACCGACCTCGGTCGGGGATTGGATGGATGACCGATGCCCACGATTGTGCTCAACCGGATCACCAAGCGATACCTCGGGGAGGCGGCCAGTGCAGTCGATGACCTGAGCATGACGATCGCCCATGGTGACTTCATGTGCATGCTCGGTCCGTCCGGCTGCGGCAAGACCACGACGCTGCGGATGATCGCCGGCCTCGAACAGCCAACGGCCGGTTCCATTTCCGTCGACGACCGACTCCTGGACTCGGTCGACAGCGGGGTGTTCATCCCACCCGAGCGCCGCGGGATGGGCATGGTCTTCCAGAGCTATGCGTTGTGGCCGCACATGACGGTCCGCCAGAACACCGAGTACGGCCTTCGTCTGCGCAAGGACGCCCGAGGCGAACGAGGACGGCGCGCTGACGAGGTGATGGTGGTGATGGGCATCGACCGATATGCCGACCGCTACCCCTCACAGCTGTCGGGCGGACAGCAGCAACGGGTGGCGCTGGCCCGGATGCTGGCCGTCAACCCCGGCGTCATGCTACTCGACGAGCCACTCTCGAACCTCGACTCACGACTGCGCCTCGAGATGCGAGCAGAGCTCAAGCGCATCCACCATGATTTCGGCTCCACCATCGTGTTCGTGACTCACGACCAATGGGAGGCAATGACCCTGGCCACCCGGATTGCGGTGATGTTCGAGGGCCGACTCCAACAGATCGGAAGACCGGCCGACATCTACGACCGCCCCCGAAACCGCTTTGTCGCCGAGTTCCTCGGCAATCCTCCCATCAACGTCGTCGAGATCGTCGATGCCGAGTCCGCACCGCACGTGGCAGCCGCGTACGAATTCGCCCACGCAAGGCCGCAGGGCACCGGAACCGTGCCGGGATCAGTGGGGTTTCGTCCGGAATCCATCCGGATTGAATCCCGCAGCGAGCCTGCCGACTTCGAGGGACTGGCCATCGACGGCACCGTGTCCGCCGTCCTCGCAACCGGCGGCAGCTGGACCGTCGAAGTCGTCGCCGACGGCCGTCACCTGTTCGCGACCACATCGGTGGCTCCGACGTGCCATCCAGGTGACGCCATCCGAATGCGCGTCGCCGCCAACCATGTTCACGTGTTCGATACCCAGGGCGATCGTGTCGACGCGAGCTGAGGACACGGCCTCGCTGTCCACCCGATGCTGCGCCACCGCGCGCCGCGCCGCGTTGGACGTCGCCCCATTGTTGCTCAACGGGTTTCGGCGCGACATGCGCGTCGACCTCAAGGCCGACATCCATGACGTCGTGACCGAGTACGACCGGGCCGCCGAGGCTCGCATCCGAGACATCATCGAACAGGACTTCCCCGGGTCCACCGTAGTGGGTGAGGAGGGCGGCCCGCAGGGCGCCGGAAACCCGACGTGGTACGTCGACCCGATCGACGGAACCTCCAACTTCGCCCGCGGTATCGCCTTCTGGTGCGTGTCGATCGCCGCGGTCGTCGACGGCGCGGTCATCGCAGGCGTCATCTACGACCCCGTCGGGGCCAATCTGTTCACCGCGGACAACACCGGTGCCCGACTCAACGGCGAGCCGATCGGCGCTCGCGGATTCACCTCGTCCAGTCAAGCCACCGTGCTGGCGCACTACCCCATGCCCGCGGACCTCGCGGCAGACGAGGACTTCAGCCTGCGGCGTTACAGCGCACTGGTGCAGAGCTTCTCCGCGGTGCGCAACACCAGTAGCGGTGCACTCTGTTTGGCACACGTGGCTGCGGGCTGGGCCGACGCCACCTTCAACTTCGGCACCAACCCGTGGGACGTCGCCGCGGGTAGCTACCTGGTGAAACTGGCCGGCGGCAAGTACCGCGCCTATGTCGACGGCCATGAGCAGCCGGAGCTCGGCGACTTCCTCGCCCCCGACTACTACGCCCATGTCGCCGGCGCGGACTTCCCCCTCATCAGCCGAACCATGGACGAAGGATCCCGATTGCGCTCAACCCGGCCCGCCCCCTGATCGCTCACCAACGAAGGAGAATTCATGCACAGGAACACATCCCGCATTCGGCACGCCACGGTTGCCAGCGCGGCCCTCACACTCCTGGTGACGGCTTGCGCGCCTCCCAGCCCGACCGATACCGAGGCCACGTCGCCCCCGCTGGTGCAGGAGTCGACCCAGCCCGATGAGGATCCGGCGGGTTTCGATCTCGACAACCTGATCGCCGCGGCACGCACCGAACCTGGTATCACCGTCTACGACCAGACCGGCAAGGTCGTCGACACCGCCAAGGCCTTCGCCGCCGAGTACGGGCTCGAGGCCACCGGCGTGAAGGTCGAGCTCGGAGCCATCGACAAGGTGCTACGGGAGAACCAGTCCGGCAACATCATCGGTGACGTGGTCATCAACGAAGACCTCCCGACGTATGCGGTGGAACTGCTGGATCAGGGCGTGCTCATCAACTGGGTGCCCGGGGATCTCAAAGAGACGATCAAACCCGAGGATCAGTACCCCCTGAAGGTGCACTACGGCCCGATGGGCTGGGTGTACAACAACCAGACCTACTCGAGCTGCCCGGTGTCGAACATCTGGCAGCTCACCGACGACGAGTTCACGGGACGCGTCGCCATGGCCGACCCCTTGAGTAATCCCAAGTACCCGTACTGGTTCAACACGATGGCGCTCAACGACGACGCCGCGCTACGGAGCCTTTACAAGCAGCAGTACGGGACGGACCTGACCACCGACCAGCCCGACGCGGCCCATGAATGGGTCAAACGCTTCGCGCAGAACAATCCCAAGCTCACCCAGACCGACGAAGAGGTCTCCGAAGCCGTCGGCGCACCCGGCCAGCAGGAGCCGAGCTTCGGCCCGATGTCCATGGCGAAGTTCCGCAACATCGCGCAGAAGGGCTACCACTTGGCTCTGTGCGACGGCATGAAACCATGGGCGCTGCAGTCGTTCCCGTCGGGTATCGCGTATGCGGCGAAGACCGATAGCCCCAATGCCGCCAAGCTCTACATCCACTACATGCTGACCGAGGAGGGCTTCGCCCTGCAGCTTGCCGATGGCAAGCCGTCCACGAATTCCCAGGTGCCCGCACCGGGTGACCCGTCCAACGTGAAGGACTTTCTGGATCAGATGGCGCCGTTTCCCAGCGCCGACCTCGACAGTGACTACCGCAGCAAGTCCGAGTGGGACGACTTCTGGCGCAGTTCGCACAGCTGACGGCGGACGAGCGTCGGGAGGGCCGACGGACGCGTCGCCGGCGCACATCAGTTCAGCCGGCGGAGATTCAATGCCGGTATGGGCGCTTCGGCGAGGCTTCACAATTGACATCTGTTTCATCGTTAACATCGGGGCCGTGCAGGACTCGCCGGAGACTCTCGGCCTTCGACCGTTGCGCCCGGTATCCCGGCGTGACGCGCTGCGATACGCCGCCGCTGCGTCTGCCCTGGCGGGGCTGGGTGCCGCGTCAACAAGTGTCGGCGGTCCCACGGCGGCAGCGGCCGCCACTCCGTTACTGATTGACTACGCCGCACACCAGATTCCCGCCGAGCACATCAAAGCGGCGGGGTACGCCGGGGTGGTGAATTATGTGTCGCTGTCGCGGCCCGGCACGAACTTCGGCGCCAAGCCCATCACTCGGCCCTACGCCGAGTCGCTGGCCAGAGCCGGGCTGGTGATCATCAGCAACTACCAGTATGGCAAGCCGGACGGCAGCGCACCGTCGGACTTCACCCGCGGGTACGCCGGGGGTGTCACCGACGCCCGGGCCGCCTGGCAGCTGCACACCGCGGCCGGTGGTACCCGCAACGCTCCGATCTTCTTCTCCATCGACGAGGACATCAACCGCGAGACATGGAATAGCACTGCGCTGCAATGGTTTTACGGAATCAACTCGGTGCTGGGCGTGCAGCGTACCGGCGTGTACGGCGGCATCGACGTGTGCCATTGGGCTGCTGTCGATGGCGTCATCGGGAATTCCCGCACGCCCGGACGCGTATGGGCGTGGCAGACCCGGGCCTGGTCAGGCAAGCGGGTTCATCCCAACGCCGTTCTCTATCAGCGCATCGTGGCCACCAAGTCGAATCCGGGCCCGCTGGTCGGGGGCTTCGAAGTCGACGTCAACGACGTCCTGGCGCTGGATTGCGGCCAGTGGAATCTGCATCCGTGATTTCGGCACTGCCTGGTGGTCTTGACAGGCCCATCCGGGCCGGTGATTCGGTGAACCATCGGCTCTCAGTGCGACAAGAAGCGGGGGGCCGGCTGTTTGTTGACAAGGCGGCCGACGCCAATACATTGACCTCATGGGAAGTTGTCGGCCCGTCACGTCCAGAGGCCAGCGGTTACAGCGCGGGGTAGTCGGCATCTTGTTCGCCTGCGTGGCGCTTCTGGTCGCGTCGTGCGGAAGCACCTGGCAAACCGCCAACGCAGAGGAGGCGCCGGAGACCCCTCGCTCGTCCGCCCAGGCGGCAGTCGTGCCTGAAGCTCCCGACGTCGCTCTCGTCGACCTCGACGATGCCGGCGAGGCGGCCGCGTGGACGACGGTCAACGACCCCGTCATGGGCGGCCTGTCCACCTCGAGGATCACGTTCGGCGATGGTGGCCTGGTGTTCTCGGGCACCGTCTCGCTGGAGAACAACGGCGGGTTCGCCTCGGCCCGCAGTCGGCAGGACCCCGATATCGGTCGAAGAGCGACAGGCGCGAGATCGATCCACGTGCGCGCTGTAGGCGACGGTAAGACCTACGTATTGAAGGTGGGCACTGCAGGGCAGCCATGGTCCTACATCCAGCGTTTCCCCACCGAGGCGGCTGTCCAGCGAACCTACGAACTGCCTATCACGGGCTTCCAGCCGGTCGGCATGCGCCTCGATCCGGCACCTGATGCGCCGCCGATTCTGGACCCGTCAACCATCGACGAGGTATCGCTCTACATCCTCGACAAACAGCAGGGCCCCTTCGAGCTCACCATCAGCGCGATCGACGCCACAGCCTGAGGCCACCTCCCACCACCGGTCTTTGCCGCGGCGATCTGTTCAGTCCGGCCGAACTCGTCTCGCTGCCGGATCTTGTGTGTCCGAAAACTCTTTCCGATTCAAGCACCGCAGACGGGGCACCCGCATACCGACGCACATGCCGGCGGGAGAAACCCGCCGGGTTGATCAGGAGGACATGCCATGACGATGCCGAGTGACGCTACGGACGCCGACCAGGCCAACGGCGCCAACGAAGGTCCTCGCGACCACGAAGGCGTCGATACCGACCGCGCCGCCTACGTCGACGACGACAACGTGCCCCATCCGGGTGACGCCACCGAGGCCGGCTGACTTCGCAGTCCGTTGCCGTCGCAGGCGACCTCATGACCGTGACGGGGCCGCACCCCTGTGCCCGAGATGGATAGGCTAGGGCCGTCTCCTTGCCGTTGACTTTCACGGCCACCTCGATTGGACCGATGTGGAGCTTGCCACCTACAGCCGCGGCGATGGCCCGCGGACAGCAGCACTCGTGCACGGCGCGTCCGAAAGCTCAACTGCCTGGTCAGATTTCGCAGACATACTGGTTGATCGTTACGATCTGCGGTTGATCCTGGTGGATCAGCGCGGTCACGGGCGGAGCCCCCGCGGGTCCTCGTACCACATCGCCGACTTTGTCGATGACCTCGTCGAGACGCTGCCGCCGGGTCTCGACTTCTTGGTGGGGCAATCTCTGGGCGGGCGGTCAGGAGCGTTGGCGGCTGAAGCCGTCAAACCCGCTCACTTCATCGGCGTCGATCCAGCATTCACGCTGCCGTTCGGCTACGGCGCAACAATGCGGGTTATGGCCGTAATTCAGTCGAAGCTGCCGCGAAAAACGCTCCGCGCCATAGGAATTCGTCGTACGGGACCCGAATCCATTGATCGCCAAATGGCCAATTGGGACGCCTGGGACACCCGAATGCTTCCCTACCTGGCACGCGAAGGACGCAGCACGGCGTTCCGGCCTCAGCCACCGGCGGTTCCATCGACGATAGTGCTGGCTGACCCCAGCTTCGTCGTGCCACGGCGGGCCGCGCAGAAGTTCCGTTCTTTCGGGTGGGACGTTCGTACGTTGCCGGGCGCGCCGCACGATATGCACATCCAGGCTCCGGCCGCCTTGGCCGCCGCATTGGACGACATATTGTCGGCTCGTCCGTGACCGCGCCGCCCACCACCGAGCTATTTGCGGGCCCACCCGGGTGCGAATACGCTCCCTGGTTCGGCACGGTCTAGACGGGACACTCGCCCCAAAGGAATGGCTTGGCCTGAACGAGGAGTTCATCTCACGGCTTTGCCTGTGGCAGCTTTCGCCGTCGCACTACTTGCCCTCCGCTCTCCCTGACGACATCCGCAAGCGCGCCCGGTCCATCGCAGACGCGGTAGACCCGGCTGGCCGCATCCACCGGTCACGACTTCTGGGATGAGCGCCCGACGCGCACCTGACCAGGGGCAGAAGGGCGGTTCGCACCAGCAGGTTGGGCGAGGCACCACCGGGCCACCCACGATCGCCCGCCCTGAACGTGTGACCACCGTCACTCGACACACCGGAATTGCTTCACTGTCGAAGCGAGTTACACGACCTGGAACTGCTTCACAATCGAAGCAAATAAAGAGGAGGACATCATGAAGGCAGTACGCCACCACAGCTACGGAGACAGCCACGTGCTCGCATACGAGGACGCCCCTCGACCGGTTCCGGGCCCCCGGCAGGTACTGATCAAAGTGGCCGCCACCTCGTTCAACCCGGTGGACGCCGGCATCCGCGGCGGCTACTTGGCCGAGGTGTACCGGATCAGCTTCCCGCACACTCCCGGGGTTGACGTCGCCGGAACCATCGCCGAGATCGGTGCGGGCGTGGCGGGATGGAAGATCGGCGACGCCGTGGTCGCCTTCTTGCCGCTGGACGCTGATGGAGCTGCCGCGGAATACGCGCTCGCCCCGGCGGAGTCACTGGCCGCCGCCCCGACGTCGGTGGCACTCGCCGATGCCGCCGCCCTGCCCGAAGCCGGGCTCACAGCCTGGCAGTCGCTGTTCGAGATCGCCAGACTCACCGGTGGCCAGTCGGTCCTGATCAACGGAGCATCGGGCGCGGTGGGTGGGTACGCCATTCAGTTGGCCAAGCAGGCCGGAGCCGTCGTCACCGCGACCGCCAAGGAACGCGACGCCGACCGGCTGCGCGACTACGGCGCCGACCGGATCGTCGACTACCTCGATTTCACACAGTCGCCGCTCACCGTCGAGGGAGCACCCTTCGACGTGGTGCTCAACCTGATCAGCACCACCGACGAGCAGACCGAAGCCTTGATCGGCGTCGTGGCCGACGGCGGCTTTCACGTCGGCACGATGGTCTTCGGGCCGAAGAACCCCGAGCGCCAGGTCCGCACGCAGCGGGTCTTCGTGCGCAGCGACGCCGCGCAACTGGCCGGGCTGGTCAGCCGCGTCGACGCCGGCCAGCTGCGCATCACGGTGGCCAACCGCCTCCCACTGGCCGACTCGGCGGCGGTGCACGCCGACTCCGACGCCGGCCGCCTGCACGGCAAGACCATCCTCATCCCGGCTGACCAGTAAAACCCCCTTTGCCGCAACCCATTCCGATCTTTGAAAGAGAGCACTGCCATGACCACCGCATTCGACCCCATCAAACTCGGGGATCGCCGGCTGACCAATCGCATCGCGATGTCACCGATGACCCGCAGCCGTGCCTACGGTCCCGGCGCCACCGTGACTGAGCTGACCGCGACGTACTACGCCCAGCGCGCCAGCGCGGGCCTGATCGTCACCGAGGGCACCCAACCCTCGGTGATCGGACAGGGTTACCCCAACACGCCTGGCTTGCATTCGGAAGAGCAGGTCGCCGCCTGGCAGCAGGTGACCGACGCCGTGCACGCCGCCGGCGGCACGATCTTCGCCCAACTGATGCACACCGGCCGCATCGGACATCCCAGCCTGCTGCCCGATGGGTTGATCCCCGTCGGTCCGTCCGCGGTGCGCGCAGAGGGTCACGTGTACACCCAGGAGGGCCCGCAGGAGTTCGTCACTCCGAAGGCGTTGAGTGACAGCGAGATCGAAGCGACCGTCGATGACTTCGCAGCGGCCGCGCGCAATGCCATTGCCGCGGGATTCGATGGGGTCGAGATCCACGGCGCCAACGGATATCTCGTGCACCAGTTCCTGGCGCCCAATTCCAATCAGCGCACCGACCGGTGGGGCGGCTCAGTCGCCGACCGGATCCGGTTCGCCGTCGAGGTCGCCACGGCGGTTGCCGAGGCCATCGGGGCTCAACGGACCGGGATCCGCATCTCACCAGGGAACCCGCTCAACGACATCGCCGAGAACGATCCCGTTGATGTGGAGCAGACCTACACCGCCTTGGTCGCCGCGCTGGCGCCACTGAACCTGGCCTACCTGCACCTGCTGGAAACCTCCGACCGCGACCTGACCCGGCGGCTGCGCAAGAACTGGCCCGGGGTGTTCGTCCTCAACCCGTCGACCTACCCGGAGTACACCGGGACCTCGGCGCTGGAACTGATCGAGGACAACACCGCCGACGTGATCACCTTCGGGGCACTCTTTTTGGCCAACCCCGACCTGCCGACACGCCTGGCCGCCGGCGGCCCGTTCAACACCCCCGACCACGCCACCTTCTACGGCGGCGATCACCACGGCTACACCGACTACCCGACCCTCACCGGATAACCGACCCCGCGCCGCCGTGCTGCTCCGCCGATACCCCCTATTTCCGTTGGGGCAGCACGGCTTCCGCCCCGCGGCTGGACGGGATGCGTCGAAAACCGTCGCTCTCCGAGACGCCGGGCAGCCCGCTACGGCACCCAGGACATGTTCACCAATTCGATCACACCATCGGTGCGCCAACGCCAACGACGTTGCGTGAGCGCACAATCTGAGGAGCAGGCACGATGGGCATCGAGCAGCGCGCAGCGCCTCCCGGCATACCCTGACGTTGGGTGGGAGCTCCATCACGACGGCGGAGGTCGATTCCAGCGGATCAAAGCACTTCGAACTCGAAGCACTACACTGGGCGCATGCCCGCTGCCCTCGATCCCGGCCAATTGCGCGCCTACTTCGCGCTGATGGAGGCGGTCAGCCTCTTGCAGTACGAGGTCCGTCAACAGCTGCAGGCCGAGGGCGGTTTGAGTTACGTACAGTTCGAGATCCTGGCCAAACTCGACCACACCGACCATCCGTTGACCATGACCGATCTGGCCGACGGCGTCGTGTACAGCCGCTCCGGGCTGACCCACCAGGCCGGACTGCTGGAACAGCAGGGCCTCATCACCCGCACGCCGTCCCCCGACGACCAGCGCTCCACGGTCGTCGATATCACCGAAGCGGGTCGCGCCCGAGTCGCCACGGTGTTACCCGGCCACATCCAAGTCGTGCGGGAGCTACTGTTCGATTCCCTGGATCACAACGATGTGCGGGTCCTGGGGGACATCATGGAAAACGCCCGCGACCACATGCGTTCTCGGCCGCCCCGTTCTGCGGCGCCGCGTAAGCGTCAGGGCGGCATACGAAAAGTGAAGCTGACCCAAGAGCCGCCCAATCCTGACGGCATGACCGGCGGAGACGTTCTGTGAGCATCGACGATTTCAATCGCTCAGCGGGCGCGTTTGACGCGAGCCTCGTCCCAGACGGGTTCGGTGGTCTCCCGGACAGTGCCGTCGGCGCCGAAGACTAGGAAGCGATCGAAGGTGCGGGCGAACCAGCGGTCGTGGGTGACGGCCAGCACGGTGCCTTCGTAGAATTCCAGTCCCTCCTGCAGGGCCTCGGCGGATTCCAGGTCAAGATTGTCGGTGGGCTCGTCGAGCAGCAACGCAGTCGCGCCTTCGAGCTCCAGTAGCAGGATCTGAAAGCGGGCCTGCTGGCCACCCGAGAGCTTTCCGAACGGCTGGTCGCCCTGTCGTTCCAACTCGTAACGGCGCAGCACGCCCATCGCCTTACCGCGGTCTTTCGCGTGTACCTCCCACAGGGTGTCGACCAAGGTCCGTTCTTCGAGTTCCGGGTGGGCGTGCGTCTGGGCGAAGAACCCGGGGACAACCCGTGCCCCGAGCTTCCAGGTACCGGTGTGGGGGACGTCCTGGCCCGCCAGCAGTCGCAGGAAATGCGATTTCCCTGAGCCGTTGGAGCCGAGCACCGCGACCCGCTCGCCGTAGAAGACCTCCAAGCTGAACGGGTGCATCAGCCCGGTCAGTTCCAGGTCCTGGCAGGTGACGGCGCGTAGGCCGGTACGGCCGCCACGGAGCCGCATTGTGATGTCCTGCTTGCGGGGCGGTTCCGGCGGAGGCCCGGCCTCCTCGAACATCCGCAGCCGCGTCTGAGCCGCCGCGTACCGGGACGCCATCGCGTCGCTGCGGCCGGCGTACCCGCGCATGTCCAGGACGAGCTTCTTGAGCTGGGCGTGCTTCTCGTCCCAGCGCCGACGTAGTTCGTCGAACCGCTCGAACCGTCGCGCGCGGGCCTCGTGGAAGGACGCGAACCCGCCGCCGTGCACCCACACGTCCGAGCCGCTGGGCGTGGGCTCGACACTGGCGATCATGTCGGCGGCCACCGACAACAGCTCTCGGTCGTGCGACACGAACAGTACGGTCTTTGCGGTGTTCCTCAGCTGGTCCTCCAGCCAACGCTTGCCCGGTACATCCAGGTAGTTGTCCGGTTCATCGAGCAGCAGCACGTCGTCAGGACCGCGCAGCAGCGCCTCTAGAACCAGGCGCTTCTGCTCCCCGCCGGACAGGGTCCGCACATCCCGCCATTGGCACTTGTCGAAAGGCACGCCGAGGGCGGCCATCGTGCACTTGTCCCAGAGGATCTCCGCCTCGTACCCGCCCGCATCGCCCCAGTCGCTCAACGCCTGCGCGTAGGTCATCTGCGCGGCCTCGTCATCGCGTTCCATGATCGCCAGCTCGCCCGCGTCGACCGCCCTCGCCGCCTTGGTGACGGCCGGCCGAGCGACCGCGACGAGTAGGTCGCGGACCGTCCGGTCGTCGCGGACCGAGCCGATGAATTGGGGCATCACGCCGAGGCCGCCGCTGGTGGTGATGGTGCCTTCGTCGGGCTGTAGCTCCCCGGCGATGAGGCGCATCAGCGTGGACTTTCCGGCTCCGTTCGGCCCGACCAACGCCACCGCCGAGCCTTGCTCGACCCGGAAGCTGGCGTCGGCCAGGAGCAGCCGCCCATCCGGTAGGTAGTAGTCGACATGCGCGACCTCTAGGTGACCC
>JBEVFK010000080.1:0-32388 GCA_040512325.1 Mycobacterium sp.
GGCTGGTCGATCACGATCGCGGCGGTCTTCGTGTGGTTGGGCATGGTGGTCGGCATCTCGTTCCTCGAGGCCCCGCTGAAGTTCCGGGCCCCAGGGGTGACACTCGCGTTGGGGCTGGGCATCGGACGTCTGGTGTTCCGGGCGCTCAACGGGTGTGAGGCCGCGCTGGCTGCGGTGGTCCTGGTGGGGCTCCTGGCGGGCGGCCGTCCGGGGTCTGCGCTGGCGGCGTTCCTCGTGGCCGCGGCGATGCTGGCGCTGCAGGTGACCGTGGTGCGGCCGGCACTGACCCGACGGTCCGACGCGGTGTTGACCGGCCAAGAAGCCGGTTCCTCGCGGTCGCGTGCGCATTTCGCCTACGTTGGGTTCGAGGCCGTCAAGGTCGTGGCGCTGGCCGCCACCGGCTTCCTGCTACTGAACCAATGACGCATAGGAGAAACCGATGGAGTCGATATCCCTTGGCACTATTTCACTGGGCACGGTGGTCGACGACCAGCTCGCCGCGGCCCGTAGTGCGCACAGCGGCCGCGCGGCCCACACCGTGCACGGCGGCCAGGGCCACTTCCTGCGCCAGACGGTGATCGCGCTGATCGCCGGTCATGAACTGGGCGAGCATCAGAGCCCCGGTGAGGCCACCCTGCAGGTGTTGCGCGGCCACGTCCGGCTCACGGTGGGCGAAGACTCCTGCGAGGGCTCGGCCGGTGACTATCTGGTGATCCCGCCGGCCCGGCATGCCTTGTCGGCAATCGAGGATTCCGCGGTGCTGCTCACGGTGCTCGCCGATCGGTAAGGCTCTGAATGGGTAGCGAAACCTGGCCCCACCTGCTCCGGTAGGCTCAGCGCTCGATGACTGACGCACTGCCGATCCTGCCCCGTGAGCTCACCGAGCTCACCGACGACGTTCGGGCCGTGCCGCCACCACCGATCCCCGAACTGCCTGCGCCGTATGCCATTCGGGTGGTGAACCCCGACGCGGATGCCGAAATGATCGCCGAGTGGATGAACCGTCCGCACCTGGCCGAAGCGTGGGAATACGATCGCCCTGCGTCGTGGTGGCACGGTTATCTCAGCGCGCAGCTCGCCGGGACGTATTCACGGCCTCTCGTCGGCAGTTTCAAAGGCGAGGATCACGGCTATGTCGAGGTCTACCGGGCGGCCAAGGATTCGATCGGCCCCCGCTACGACGCCCACCCGTTCGATCTGGGCCTGCACGCCGCCATTGCCGACCAGAACATCGTCAACCGTGGTTTCGGCCCGATTCTGTTGCCCCGCTTGGCAGCCGGTCTGTTCAAGATCGAGCCGCAATGCCGGCGCATCATGTTCGACCCCGATCACCGCAACACCGGCGCACGACGGTTGTGCGAGTTCGCCAAGTGCGACTTCCTGGGTGAGCATCAGATGGCGAACCGCCGGATGGCGCTGTACGCGATGAACCGCCCCGCCTAGAGCGCCGGCCGCGGGCCGATCATCTCTTCGTAGCCATCGAAGTCGGGCTTCATGGCCGCGGCCACGAGTTCCCACAACACTTCGTCCGTGCCACCGCCCACCCGGGCCAGCTTCATGTCCCGCCACCAGCGGCCCAGCGGTGTCTCCTCCACCAGGTAGCCCGAACCGCCGAAGATGTGCATGCACTCCGAGAGCACTTCCTCGCCTAATCGCGCGGCCGTCACTTTCACCGCAGCCGCCGCCCTCAGATCCAGCTTGCCTTGTGCGGCAATGCCATTGAGGCCGTGCCGAAGCAGGTCCACGCGGGCCTGCAGGTCAGCCATCCGCAGCCGCAGTGCCTGATGCTCGAACAGGGTGGCGCCGAACTGGCGGCGCTGGACCATGCGGGCGTGGGTGACACCGAGCACCCGCTGGCATGAGGACGCGACCTGACCGGCGATCGACATCCGCTCGTGGGCCAGACCCCAGGAGATCGCCGCCAGGCCGGTGCCGGCCCTGGCGACCAGATGGTCGGCCGGCACCCAGGTGTCGATGTGCACTGCGGCGGTGTCCAGCGGTCCGGCACCGACCTTGCGGTACGGGGCCTGTACGTCGACCTGCGTGGTGGGTACGGCGATCACCAGGACATTGCCGTGCCTGCTGCCCGGGTCGTTGTCGACGCCGCGGGCCACCACCATGATGTGATCGGCGACAGGGGACAGTGACACATACTTCTTGATGCCGCGAATTTCGAAACCATCACGGGCGGAACGGACTTCGGTCTCCACGATCTGGAGGTCCGAACCACCCGACTCCTCCGAGGCCCCGATGCACAACACCGCTTGGCCGTCGATGGCCTGCTCGCAGATGGCCTTGAGATGATCGGATTTGCCGAACCGGCGCAGCAGCGCGATCGCCGAGTCGTGCAGGCTGACGCCGACACCGATGCCGGCAGATCCGAGGCGGCCGAGGCTGAAGGCCAGTTCATTGAGTTTCGCCACGTCCGGGTGCTGACCACCGGCCGGGCCCCACTTGCTGCGGAAAACACCGCTGGCGCCCAGGTGTTCGATGAGTTTGCGCGGAAAGCTTTCGGCGGCTTCGGCTTCGGAGGTCCAGGTGACCACCTTCTCATCGAAGACCTCTTTGAGCAGCTCCCGGTAGGCCTCGATGCCGACTTCGGCAGGAGCCGTCATGCGCGCGCGGTCTCCAAGTTCTGTTTGACTTCCAGTCGCCTGAGCTTGCCCGAGGAGGTGCGGGGCAGCGATCCGGGCGTCACGAACACCACATCGGCGGGCACGACCCCGATCTGGGATGCCACCCGTTGCACGAGATCGCTTCGTGCGCCTGCCTCATCGGGCCCACGGAATTCCGCGGTGATGATCAGACCTTGCCGCGCGGAGTCGTTGTTGGAACCCGTCGCGACGACCGCACCTTCACGTACCCCTCGGACCTCCGCGGCGATGCGTTCGACTTCGTTGGGGAAGATGTTGCGGCCGGCCACGGTGATCAGTTCCTTGATGCGCCCGCACACCACCAGTCCGTTGTCGGTCTGGTAGCCGAGATCGCCGGTGGGGAACCACTCGCCGGGAACCAAGGGGGTCTGACCGAGATAACCCGACATCATCGACGTTCCGCGAACCTCGACCTCGCCGATGCCGCGGTTCCCGGGAAAGGTGTGCGCGGAATGTTCGGACTCGGTGACGCGCAACTCCATTCCGTCGATGGGGGTACCGAGGACGGCGTGCCGGCGGATGGAGCCGGTTTCCGAATCGATGATCTCGTCGAACTGCAGGCCGGTACCCGGTGCCGGGGCGGTCACGGTGCAGGTCGCTTCTGCCAAGCCGTAGGCCGGCGCGGCAGCGTGCGGGTCGAGACCGAAGCGGCCCAGTTCGGTCATGAAGCGGTCGAAACCCTCGCAGTCGATCGGTTCGCCACCGTTGAGCGCGCACCGCAGCCGTCCCAGGTCGACGTCCGGGACTCGCCGGGTGTACTTGCCGATGACGGAGTACGCGAAATTCGGTGCGGCGGTGAGGCTTGCGCGACTTTCCGAGAGCCAGCTCAGCCAGCGGAACGGTGATGCGGCAAAGGCCGCCGTGGGTGCCATCCACATCTCGCCGCCGGTGACGAATGCGGTGAGCAGGAAGGTCAGACCCATGTCGTGGTAGAGCGGCAGCCACGTGCAGCCGACATCGACCGCCGGGTCCGCCCGGGTCTTTCGCAGCATGCCGGTGACGTTGGTCAGCACCGCCTCGGGCGAGAGCATGGCAGTGCGGGGTGTGCCGGTCGAACCGGCAGTGCCCTGCAGCACCGCAGGCGTGCCCGCCGGACTGACCTGCTGGGCGAATGTCGTCGATCGCCGGGGGTGGCCGACCGCGACGACATCGTGCACGGTCAATCCGGAGTCGTTGGCGGACAACAGCTCCAGCTGGTCGCCGTGGCTGAACACGGTGGTGACGCCGATTCCGGTGAACCGTCGCGTCGTCGCCAGTGCCCACTGCCGGGCGTCCGCGCCGCGGACCGGGCCCGGCAGGATCGACAACGCTCGCCCGGCCAGCCAGGCACCTTGGATGCCTGCGACGAATTCGATCGTGGGTTCGCCGACGAGACCGACGGCGCCGGACGGGCCGTCGACGATGCGGTCAGCGATGTTCTCGGCCCGTGCATGCACTTCTTGCCAGGGGTGGCGGGTCCATTGGCCGCTGGTGCGGTCGAGCACCACGAGGTCTCGGGTGGACGCCGTCATCGCCCGCGACAGTGCGGTCGCGAGTTCGGTCATTGTGCGGCCGGAACCTTTGCCAGAATGGCGGCTTCGAGGTCGCCGACGGTGTCGCAGGTCAGCAGATCTTCCTCGGTGAGTGCCACGCCGAGCTTGTCCTCGATGGCCACCATGCCGACGGCGAAGGCGACCGAGTCCAGGCCCGCGTCATCGATCAGCCGTGAATCGCGTGTGAGGCGACTGGTATCGACATTCAGGTCTTCGCGCAGGATTTCCTCGAGGGCGGCACTGACGGCCTCCGGGGTTGACGTCTCCATGGCGTGGGACGTTACACCGCTGAGTTAAGTGAGGCTACGCTTACCTAGACGTGGCTTACCCGGGTGGGCCATCAGTCGATCCGGAGGCTGCCCAGACGTTGCCCATCGTGCAGGGCCAGCATCGCCGGCAGCACCTCACTGATGACCAGACCCACGCGCTCGGTGAGCGCGTCCACGATCGGGTACGTCGCGGCGATGCGCTCCGGGGTATCGATGATCACGGTACTCACCGGCACCTGCCGCGCGAGTTGCAGGAACCGGTCGCCGTGCGGGCGGTGGTCACCGTGAAAACCCCAGATTCCGCGCAGCACGGTGGCCCCGCTGGCGGCCTCGGACTTCTTCAGCCGCTGGATCAACGACCGGTGAATCGCCCGGCCGTCGTGGAGACTGTTCTCGGCGGTGTAGACCGTCAATTGCTGGCACTGCGCGCCGGATTGCCGGAAGTCCGCCAGCGTCGTGCCCTCGCGCTTGCAGACCCGGACCGGTTCGACAGTCAGGAGCGGGTCCGGCAGCAGCCCGCGTATCTCCGCGGCCGCCGCGGCCACTTGGGTGGCGGTGCCCACCCCGGTGACGAGCAACGGGACGTCGGTGTTGCGGCTGAAGAAGCGGGCTCGTCGGCGCTGCCCGTCCGCCGTGCCGTCGACCCCCAGGAACGCTTGCGCACCGGCGAAGCCGAGACGGTGCATCACCTCACACAGCGCCACGTAGCCGGCTACCCCCGCGATGCGGTGACGACGGCCGAGATGAACCGTCAGCCGCACGGACTCCACGTTGGGGCCGGCGGCGGTCAGGGGCGCAATGCGCCCGCGCTGCACGGTGATCAGACCGCGCCCGGTCAACGCGGCCACGTTGTCGGTCAGCGCACTGATGCGGTCGGGGGTGTCCACGGCGGTGATCGTCACCGGCGGGTCCTCGGACAGGCTCAGGGAGCGGTCACTGCGCAAGACGTTGGTGGGCCCGAAGCTGGAGATGCCGCGCCGCATCACGCTGGAGGTGATCTGTCGTTCGCCGAACAAGTTCAGCAGTTCCTCGGCCAGGAACCGGCCGCCGGTGCGTTCCCGTTCGGCGAAATACGCCGTCAGCGTGAGAATGTCGGTCACAGGAACCCCGCGACCCACTGGCCCAGCAGCGCCGCCCCGATGCCGAGCACCACGCTGACCACGATATTGGCGACCGCCGGCCAGAGTTGCCGCTCCTCGGCGAGCCGATGAGTTTCCAGCATCCAGGTGGAGAACGTCGTATAGGCGCCGACAAACGCGGTGCCGGCCAGCAGCGCGATCTCGTGGCTGAGCGCCAGCCCGCTGACGAAACCGAGCAACACGGCGCCGCTGAGGTTCACCGCCAACGTCCCGAACGGGAACGGCCGCCCGACGCGGCGCGACACCGCGCGATCGAGCAGGAAACGCGCGACCGCACCGAACCCGCCCAGGACGCAGACGCCGGCCCAGACCCAGGCACTCATCCGCGCACCCGCGCTCGTCGCACCAGCGCCGTGGCCAGGTAGACCGCCGCCAGCCCGACCACGATGCTGACCACGGTGTAGCCGAGCGCCAGGCCGTAGTGGTGGTGTTCGAGCATCCGCAGGGTCTCGACCTGCATCGTCGAGAACGTGGTCAACCCGCCGCACAACCCGGTGCCCAGGAGCGGTCGTCGGTAACTCGACAACGGCAGGCGTTCCAGCAGCCGGGTGGTGAAGTAGCCCAGCAGGAACGCGCCGACGATGTTCACCACGAAGGTGGCCCACGGCCATTGATCCGGGTGCGGGGCGGCGACGGTCGCCAACACCGCGCGCGCCAGGGTGCCCAACGCACCCCCGACGAACACCGCGGCCAGCTCGCGGTTGTCGTGACCGAACACCCGGTGCCCTCTCCGCCCGGCACCGACCGCCGCGGTGCGCAATTGCCACAGTCTGACGTGATCTGGCGGGTCTGGAGCTTCCGGCCCGCCGAACTGATTGTGAACATCCGGGCCGACGACCAGACACGGCTGCCCGATAGGGGAAGAATTGACCGGGTGGCTGCCAATCCTCGCGCCGGGCAACCGGCGCAACCAGAAGACCTGATCGATCTCCCACATCTCGTCACCGCGTATTACACGGTGCAACCCGACCCGGATGACGTCGCCCAGCAGGTGGTCTTCGGCACGTCGGGGCACCGCGGTTCGGCGCTCGACGGCGCCTTCAACGAGGCGCACATCCTGGCGACGACGCAGGCGATCGTCGAGTATCGGAAGGCCCAGGGCACTACGGGCCCACTGTTCATCGGCCGCGACACCCACGGGTTGAGCGAGCCGGCGTGGGTGTCGGCGCTGGAGGTCCTGGCCGCCAATGACGTGGTGGCCATGATCGACTCCGCCGACCGCTACACCCCGACACCTGCCGTCAGCCACGCGATCCTCGCGTTCAACCGAGGCCGCGACAACGGACTCTCCGACGGCATCGTCGTCACCCCGTCGCACAATCCGCCTCGCGACGGCGGGTTCAAGTACAACCCACCCAACGGCGGTCCGGCCGACACCGATGCCACCAGCGTGATCGCCAAGCGTGCCAACGAGATCCTGCGCAACGGCCTGCAGGATGTGAAACGGGTCCCACTGGCGCGGGCGCTGCACACCCATGAGCGCCACGACTACATGGACGCCTACGTCGCCGACCTGCCCAACGTGGTGGACATCCACGCCATCCGTGCCGAAGGGATCCGCATCGGGGCCGACCCGCTGGGCGGAGCCAGCGTCGACTACTGGGGCGCGATCGCCGAACGGCACCGGTTGGAACTGACCGTCGTCAATCCGCTGGTGGACGCGACGTGGCGGTTCATGACCCTGGACACCGACGGCAAGATCCGGATGGACTGCAGCTCACCGAACGCGATGGCCTCGCTGATCGGCAAGATCGGCGACTACCAGATCGCCACCGGCAACGACGCCGACTCCGACCGCCACGGCATCGTCACCCCCGACGGTGGCCTGATGAACCCGAACCACTATCTGGCCGTCGCCATCGACTACCTCTACACCCACCGGCCCAACTGGCCCGGGGACGTCGCCGTCGGCAAGACCGCCGTCAGCAGCTCCATCATCGACCGGGTGGTCGCCGGGATCGGCCGCAAGCTCGTCGAGGTGCCCGTCGGCTTCAAGTGGTTCGTCGACGGATTGATCAGCGGCACCATCGGATTCGGTGGTGAAGAGTCGGCGGGCGCATCATTCCTGCGCACCGACGGGTCGGTGTGGACCACCGACAAGGACGGCATCATCCTGGCCCTGCTGGCCTCGGAGATCCTGGCCGTCACCGGGAAAACGCCGTCGCAGCGCTACGCCGAGCTCGCCGAGACCTACGGCGCACCCACGTATGCGCGTATCGATGCGCCGGCCAATCGGGAGCAGAAAGCCAAGCTGGCCAAGCTGTCGCCGGAGCAGGTGACCGCTACCGAACTGGCCGGTGAGGCGATCACCGCCAAACTGACCACCGCTCCGGGCAACGGCGCGGCGATCGGCGGGCTGAAGGTCACCACCGAGAACGCGTGGTTCGCCGCGCGGCCGTCGGGCACCGAGGACGTGTACAAGATCTACGCCGAGTCCTTCAAGGGACCCGAGCATCTGGCCCAGGTGCAGGAGGCCGCCCGCGAGGTGGTGAATACAGTCATCTCGTGAGTTCTGTTTCGGAGGGTGACTGTACGACCGGCACTGGATCAGAACCGCCCAAGCCAAAGCTCCCCGGTGAAGTCTGGGTCCTGATCGTCTCCAATGCGGTGATTGCGCTGGGCTACGGGGTGGTGGCGCCGGTGCTGCCGGAGTATGCCCGGCACTTCGGCGTCAGCATCAGCGCGGCGACGTTCGTCATCACGGCGTTCGCGTTGATGCGGCTGGCCTTCGCGCCACCCACCGGTTTGCTGCTGCAGAAGCTGGGGGAGCGGCGGATCTATGTCAGCGGTCTGGTGATCGTGGCGGTGTCCACCGGCGCGTGCGCGTTCGCGCAGACCTATTGGCAGCTGCTGCTGTTCCGATCGCTCGGTGGTATCGGCTCGACGATGTTCTTCATCTCGGCCCTGGGTCTGATGATCCGGGTGAGTCCGCCCGATGCCCGCGGGCGGGTCGCGGGCATGTTCTCGTCGGCGTTCCTGATCGGCTCGGTCGGCGGGCCGGTGCTGGGCAGCGTGACCGCAGGGCTGGGGCTCTCGGCGCCGTTCCTGATCTACGGGGCGGCGCTGCTGGTGGCGGCGGCGGTGGTGTTCATCAGCCTGCGGCATTCGTCGTTGGCCTCACCTGCGCCCGCTTCGGGGGAGCCGATCACGCTGCGGGTGGCCTGGGAGAACCGGGCCTATCGCGCGGCGCTGCTGTCGAACTTCTCGATGGGTTGGTCGGCGTGGGGGCTGCGGGTGGCGCTGGTGCCGTTGTTCGTCACCGAAGTTCTGGATCGGGGTACCGGCATCGCCGGGCTGGCGCTGGCCACCTTTGCCATCGGCAACGTGACGGCCGTGATTCCCAGCGGCCGGCTGTCCGACCGGGTGGGGCGGCGACATCTGCTGATCGTCGGGCTGACCGTGGCCGGGCTCTCGACCATGGTGGTGGGCCTCACCGACGATCTGCCGCTGTTTCTGCTCAGTGGCTTCGTCGCCGGCTTTGCCACCGGCATGTTCTCCTCGCCGCAGCAGGCCGCGGTGGCCGACATCATCGGCAACAGGTCCAGTGGCGGTACCGCGGTGGCGACGTTCCAGATGATGGCCGACGTCGGATCCATCGGCGGTTCACTGCTGGTCGGGATGATCGCCCAGTATTTCTCGTTCGGGTGGGCGTTCCTGATCAGCGGGGTGATCCTGTTGATCGCGGCTGTCGGGTGGTTCTTCGCGCCGGAGACCCGGCCCGAACCGGAAGCCAAGCACACACCCGCCCGGCCACTGGGCCCGGAAGGGTGCGGAGAGCTGCCCTGACCTGCAATTTTGGGGTCGTGGTTCACCGTGGTGTAGTTTCGTACAGCACGACAAGGGGCTATGGCGCAGTTGGTAGCGCACCACACTGGCAGTGTGGGGGTCAGGGGTTCGAATCCCCTTAGCTCCACCCTTGTAAACGGCAGTTCAGAGAATCGGCCGCGCCGATCGGGGTCGCGTGGGTTCTCCGCAATTCAACCCCGAGACCGACGCAGCACTGAACGGAAGCCATCATGTCCGAGGACCAGATCACCGACGTTCCACCCAATCGACTCTCCATTGATCCCAGCAGCCCTCTGTACAACGAAGAGGTGCTCATCCGCGGCGTGGGTATTCGCTTCAATGGCGTCGAGAAGAACAATGTTCTCGAATACGACGTGGCCGAGGGTTGGCTGCGTGTCGAAGTGCCCACCGCGAAAGATCGTCGCGGAAATCCCATGGTGATGAAGCTCAGCGGAACGGTCGAACCCTTCTTTCGCTCCGCAGAGTAGCGACGCGGGGATCAAGCCCGCAGAGAACCGGTTGGTCGCGCCGACTCGTCTGCGCCAGGCGATCGACGGTATCGCTCTGACCATGGCCCAAGAGGTGTGGCCCGTCAATGCTGTCTGCACTTCGCCCGGGTAATCTGACGCCAGCTCGAGCAACGTTGATACCCGGCCTTCCGGCGCGGCGGGTGCAGAACAGGGCCGCTGCGGCGGGTGGCGGAGATCCCGGCAGACCGTGCGGCACCGATCGTCGATCTCTCCAAGCCGTACGTGGACGGACTGTGACGAAGTTCAGCGGCTTCGACCCTGCTGAGCAGATGCACAGCATTCCGCTGACGTAGCCGCCGTCCTCGGGTAGCTTCCGCTGCATGCCCTTGGAGCTGGCCTCGTTCTTTCGGACGACTCTGCCGCTGGACCTCGGCGGGCTGGACGCTCTCGATGATGGCCGCTACCACTCATTCTGGCTGCCCGATCACCTGGTGAGCTTCTGGCCGGACTCGATCTGGACAACCGAGTTCACCGACCTCGCGCAGGCGTCGCCGTCGCCGCACCGCTATCTGGACACGGTCGCACTCGCCGGTGCCGTCGCAGCTCGCACCACCCGCACCCGGCTCGCCACGAGCGTTCTCGACACCGTCCGCCGCCACCCGGTGATGCTGGCCCAGTCGGCGCTGACCCTGAGCCATCTCTCGAACGGCCGGTTCATCCTGGGACTCGGTGCCGGCGAACGCGAGAACCTGGCACCGTACGGCTTCGACGACGGTGGCACGGTCAGCCGGTTCGCCGAGGCGGTCCGGCTGATCCGGCTGCTCTGGAGCACCGACGGGCCGATCGACTTCGCCGGACAGTACTTCACGCTGGAGCACGCCCGACTGGACGCCGAGCTGCACCACTCCGGCCCGCCACCGATCTGGATCGGGGCCAACGGCCCCCGCATGCTGCGACTGGTCGGCGAACTCGGCGACGGCTGGTGGCCGACAGGTAGCGCCGGGCCCGAGACGTACGGCAATCAACTGGCGTCCATCCGGGAGGCAGCCGAACAGGCCGGACGCGACCCGGAGGCGATCACGCCGGCGAAGATGGTGGTGTGCCTCATCGGCGAGCCCGACGAACTGAGCGAGATTGTGCAACGCCCGCTGGTGAAATCCCTGGTGCTGCAACTGACGGCGGACGCACTGGCCGCCACGGGTCACCGCCATCCGATGGGGGAGCACTGGCGCGGCATCCAGGACATCGACCCACGCGTGCTGACCCGCGACCGACTGCTCCAACTCTTCGAGCAGGTCGACCCGGCCGCGATCCTGTCCGTCGTTCCGCATGGCACGCCGAAACAGGTCGCCGAGCAGATCGCCGAATTCGGCGACGTGGGTGCCCGGGTCGTGTCGGTGCTCGATTACAGCGGCATGGCCGGGCAGGCCTACGCCGCCGCGTCGGCACTCAAGATTCGCGAGGTCGAGGACGCACTGCTACAGCTCACAGGAAGCACGCCATGACGAACTTGGACGCGGACGTCCTCATTGCCGACGCGCAGGAATCGACCGGGCTCATTGACTTCGGTGATGACACCCTGCCGGCGCGCGTGTCCCTGGTCGTCGACAGGCTCAGCAGCGCCGCACTCGACGACACCGGTTCGCGGGCAGCCGCAGGCACCATCCACGGACTGTTGACCAGCCGCCTGCACTTCGTCGCCGACCACACCCGTCATTCGCTTGCGGCAGAACGGATCACCGCCCCGCTCTTCGCCACCGGCGAGCCGCGGTCGGGAACCACGCTGTTGCATGCCCTGCTCGCCGAAGACGAGGATTCGCGCGCGCTGCGGTTCTGGGAGGTCATGTACCCGTCGCCGCCACCCGGCCCGGCCGTCGTCGACGACCCCCGCCGGGCGCGGGCCGATGCCGACTGGCGGGAGATCCTCGAGCGCATCCCGCCGTGGATCGTCAGCCACCCCTACAACGATCTGCTCGGTGACGGGCTGCCCGAGTGTGAACGTACGTGGGCTTTCGACTTCCGTGCGACGAACCCGAGCGCCTGGTGGCGAGTTCCGTTGACCATTCAAAACTTTCCGCAGGACCCTCACGCGCAGTACGCCCTGCACCGCATGATGCTGCAGCACGTTCAATACACCCGCCCGCCGAAGCGGTGGGTGCTCAAGGGATTTCACGGCCGGCGCCTGCAAGCGCTCTTCGACACCTACCCCGACGCCCGCATCATCTGGGTACACCGCGACCCGGTGCAGGTGCTCGCGTCGCAGATCGTGGCCTTCGGGCAGATCAACGAAAGCCTTGCCGGGACGCTGGACTGGAGTCAGTACGCCAAAGACACGATCGAGGGCTCGCGGGCGAATTTTCACGCCTACCTCACCGACCCACTCGTTGATGACCCGCGCATCCACCACGTCCGCTACCGCGACTTCGTCACCGACCCGGTCGCCACCATCGGCGGCTTCTACGATTTCGCCGGCCTGCCCTTGCCTGCGGAAGCCGAGAAGAAAATGCGCGACTACCTCGCCACCAACCGCAGCGACCGGTACGGCAAATTCACGTACTCCACCGACGTCCTGCCGGTTCCCGTGCACCAGCTGCGCAACGAATTCGCCTCCTACCGTGAGCGATTTGGCCTCGACATCGAGACGAGGCGCTGATGGCCTACGGTGATTGCGAGGACGACGCGGCCCTGCGCGCGGCGTGGCACGACTTCTGCGACCGGCTCAAGGCCGCCGGCGATCTCGCCTTCAAGGACACCTCACCGGCGAATGCCCTGCAGCGCGCTGACGCCTTCCGCTACCTGACCCAGAATCTCGGGCAAGCCTACGAACTCGCTCTGGAGACCAAGGACACCCGCTATCCGATGATCCACCCGTTCTGCGGGCCGAGCCGCAAACTCGGTGGCGACAACGCCGACTTCGTCTATCTGCAGGCGTGGATCGACGGCGCATCGACCTACCGGATCGCGGGCGACCGGGGCACGGCCCGCTTCATCAACTTCACCGTCCAAGGGCCGCGACCCGAGAAAGACGTGTACTACGGAGCCGATCACCCGAACCTGCATGAGCCCTTCGGTGATACCCCCGAGGCGAACATCACCGGCGATGACCTGGTTACCGAGCCCGATGGCAGCTTCGTCCTCTACGTCGGTGGTGCACGGCGAGAACCGAATTGGCTGCCCACCACACCGGGTTCACGCAAACTCTTCATGCGGCAGGGCTTCGACTCCTGGGCGGAGCGCTCGGCGCAATTCAGCATCGAGCGCATCGACATGGCTGAGCCGCGTCCCGTGCCGACACCGCAGGATCTCATCGCGTCGATGCAGTGGGCCGGCGACTTTCTCACCGGGGCGATGACGGACTGGCCGGACCGCGAACTGGAGATCGGTTCGCTGTTCGGCGAACCCCAGCCCAACGTGTTTCCCGGTGCGCGCTTCGCCGGCACCGCGGAGCAACGCGATGCGCGCCGCGGCCGGCTCATCGTCACCATGCCATGGCGTCTCGGGCTGGACGAAGCGTTGATCTTCGAGTTCGCCGACGACAGCGAGTTCTGGATGCTCACCAACATGGGCGCGTTCTGGAACAGCATGGACTACCTGTACCGGCCGGTGAGCTACACGCCCAGCAGATCGGCCGTCGACTCCGACGGCCGCGTGCGAATGGTGATGGTGCACAACGACCCTGGCGTGCACAACTGGATCGACACCCAAGGTTTCACCGAGGGCTACCTCACCATGCGCGTCATCGGAAGTCGCCAGCTGCCCGAGGTCAGCACCACGGTGGTCACCCGGGCCGAACTGGACACCGTCCTGCCGGCCGACACCCGCCGCGTCACGCCCGACGAGCGGGCCGCACAACTGCACGCCCGCTTCGACGCCATCCGCCGCAGGTACAGGATCTGACATGGACCCCACACTCGAGACGCTCGCCGCGTCGGCCTTCGACAACATCTACCACGTGGGCCATCTCGTCCCCGATCTGTCCCGTGCCATGCAGACGCTCGCCGGCGCCATGCAGATCACCTGGGCGCCACCGTTCGAGATGCGTAGCGGCTTCGTCCGACCGGACGGGTCCGCTGACGACCAGACCGTACGCATCGCGTTCTCCACATCCGGCCCGCCCTACCTGGAGCTCATCGAGGTCGTCGCCGCCGAGGACTCGATCTTCGCCGAACCGAAGCTCGGCGGGATGCATCACGTCGGCTACTACGCACAGCGCTGGCGCGACGACGTCGCGCGGCTGCAGGACGACGGTTGGGAATTGGAGCGCACGGGTGCCGGCGTCGCGTTTCTGCGCGACCCCCACAGCGGGCTGCGTGTCGAGGTGGTGAGCGTCAAGGGCCGCGACTTCCTGACCCGGATACTCGACGGCGAGATGGCTGCAACTTACCCACTGACAGAGCGATCGTGAGCGTAGTCGCGCACACGTCTTACGGCGCGCTGCGCGGCGACGCAAGTACGGATGTCGTCGTCTTTCGCGGTGTACCGTACGCCGCGGCGCCGACGGGCGAGCGGCGTTGGCGCCCAACACAACCCGTGGCGAGCTGGGAAGGCGTGCGCGAGGCGGTCGCGTTCGGGCCGATCGCCCCGCAGGACATCTCGCTCGAGCGGCTGGCCAAGCGTGGTCTCAGCATGAGCGAGGACTGTCTCACGCTCAACATCTGGACGCCCGCCGTCGACGACAACCGCCGACCCGTCCTGGTTTTCCTGCACGGCGGCGGGCAGACGCAGGGTCACGGATCCGCCCCACTGCTTGACGGTTCGCGGCTCGCTCGGCACGGCGACATCGTGGTGGTGACGATGAACTTCCGGCTCGGTGTGCTGGGTGCGCTCTACGCGCCTGGCTGGCACGGGGCCGATTCCACCAACCTGACCCTGCGCGACCAGCGGCACGCGCTGGGTTGGGTGCGCGAGCAGATCGGCGCGTTCGGTGGCGACCCCGGCGCCATCACGGTGGCGGGGCAGTCCTCCGGTGCGGTCGCGATATCGGCCCTGCTCGCCGGAGGGTGCGACCTGTTCGACCGCGCGATTCTGCAGAGCGGCGGCTTGGAGCGGGTCCGCTCTCAGGCGGCCGCCTCGGCTGTGGCGCAGCAAGTCGTCGGTGCTGTCACACCGGAACCGGGTGTGGCGGAAATCCTTGCCGCCCAACGCGGCATCGCCCCGGGATTCGTTCCGCCGCAGGGCCCCTTCCATCCCTGCATCGACGGCGACGTCATCAAGGAGCATCCGCTGGTGGCCGCGCGCAGGCGTGGCCTGCCGGCGATCCCCATCCTGGCCGGGACGACGCGCGACGAGTGGCGGGTCTTCGACGCAGCGCTGGAGGACGGCGTCTTCACCGAGCAGTACGTGCGGAACAGGGCGCAGGCACTGGCCGGCGATGGTCACGACGCCGACGCGGTGCTGGCGACGTACCGTGCCGACCACGACACGCTCCGCGATGTCGCCGGCGCGCTGGTCACCGACTACCACTTCACCGCGCCGACCGAGCAGTTCGTCCGGGCCCACGCCGAGCGCGGCAACCCGGTGTTTCGTTACGAACTGCAGTGGCCATCGCCGCGTGCCGGATTGGGGGCATGCCACGATTCGTGCCTGCCGTTGCTCTTCGGCACCCTGGACGCTGCGCCTGTCCTGGCCGGTGACGACCAGGCGGCTCGCCAGATGTCCGACGCAGTTCAGGAGCTGTGGCTGAAGTTCGTTCGTGGGGCAGCGCCCTGGGAACGCTACGACGGTGTCGGCGGGGCCACGATGCTGCTCGGCCGCGAGACCGGAATCGCACGTGACCATCGCGTAGAGCAACTCGCCATCTGGGAGAACCGCTATCCCGCGTACGGGTAGGCGATGTGACGCGAACCTGCGGGCTGCTGTTCCGGCTCGCGGCGATGGTGCTCGAGGCGAGATCATCGGTGAGACCTGCGCAGAGCCAGAGACGTGTACACCGGAAGCATGACCGCTGCAGCGAACATCGACGCAATCATGAATCAGCCCCGGCGGGTCCGCGCCTTGCGCCGTGTTGCCGAGACCCTGGCCGACCGGGCTGCACCGATCGTCGACCTGTCCCTGCCGTACGTCGACGGGCTGCAGAATCTGCCGAGAGATGGGCGATTCCTGTTGGTGGGCAATCACACCCAGGGCGGTAACGAGGCGTTCTTGATTCCCTACTTCGTGCGGCAGGAGATCGGCACCCGAGTCCGGCCCCTGATGGACCGCAACATGGGGCGCATGGGTCCGTTCACTGATCTCCTCGCTGCCGCCGGTGCGGTGGTCGGCGCACCCGAGACCGCCCGCGAATTGATGCGCCACGACGAACCGGTGCTGGTGTTTCCCGGCGGCGGCCGCGAGATCCCGAAATTCAGAGGTGAGGAGAACACCCTGCGCTGGCAGGGCCGCACCGGCTTCGCGCGACTGGCGGCGGAACACAAGTATCCCATCGTGCCCGCCGGCTTGATCGGCGGCGACGATGTTTACCAGAGCCTCACCACGCGGGACAGCTGGTGGGGCTCTGTGAGTCAAGGTCTCACGGAGAAGCTTTCCGGCCGCACCGATATGGCCCTGCCGCTGTTGCGCGGGATCGGGCCCACGCTGATACCTCGGCCGCGGCGGATGTACTTGCGCTTTGGTGCACCCATCGATACCACCAAACCCCCACGGGTCGCGAACGACAAATGGGTGGCCACCGTCAAGCAGCGCACCCAGGACGCTCTCGAGCGCACGTTGGGCGAGTTGCTGGAAATCCGCAGTAGCGATCCCTACCGCGAACTCAATCCCCTGGCCCGTCGTCGTGCGACGCAACCACCATGCCGCGATGCATGACCCGGTCGCCGACGACACCGGTGTGGTCGGCGCAGTGCAGCACACAACGGTTGTCCCACATCACCACATCGCCGGTTGACCAGGTGTGCCGATAGACATTGCTGTCGCGGGTGGAGTGCTCGAAAAGATACGTGACGGTGTCGGCGACGAGCGTCGGTGACATGTCGCTGATATGCGCACAACGCATGGGCGTCGACAAATAGAGATACTTTCGTCCCGAGATCGGATGAACACCGATGATGGGGTGCTCGGCCGCGGTCTCCGCATCCTCGTCGAGGTCCAGGCCGGTGACGACGTGGGTGATGGTCCGCTCGGCGAGTTGCTCGCGGACCCGCGTGGGCAAGGTGTCGTAGGCGGTGTACTGGTTGGTGAACAGGGTGTGGCCACCGTGCTCGGGGACCTGGACCGCCCGTAAAGCTGTGTAATGCGGTGGGTTACGGATATAGCTGGTGTCGGTGTGAAAGGTCGACCGCGGCGGTGTGGTCCGGCCGACGTTGCTGATGACATTCAGGTCGGGGAATCCCGGTACCGGGGTCTCGCCGGTGGTGAACACCACTTCACCGAAGCTGCGCAGGAATTCGAGAAACGCGTGATCGCCGACCTCCTGGCCGGGCAGAATCACCACGCCGTATTCCGCCAACAGGAGCTGCAGGTCGCCGACGGCCCGTTCGTCGAGCGCGTCCACCTGAAGTCCATTCACTCGCGTCCCGACCGGGGTCAGCGCGACGACATCAAGCATGCTGCGCCTTCGTGGTCGAGTTCTGCCAGGGCGATCTCGAACAGGTCCTCGACGCCCAAGCCGACGGCCGCGGCCATGACGGCGATGACGCTGGTGGGCGCAAACGAGTTGTACAGGCCGGCTTCGAGGAACCAGGGTTGCCCCTGTGGGTCGATGCGGAAATCGAACAGGCTGTAGTGCCGGCAACCCAGCGCGACGTGGCAGCGGCGTGCTGCCGCCCACACCCGCTCGGTGAGCCCCTCGTCGTCGCTGACGATCCAGGCCCGGGTGTCGTCCTTGGCGACGAGCCGCAGTTGGCCGTCGTCGGTGCGCGCCAGTTTGTCGTCGCGACCTCGGATCGGTTTGGTGTCGGGGTGCACCGCATATTCTTCCAAGGGCAGGCACACCAGCTCGCCATCCCGAACAATGATGCCGCAGCGTACTTCTCGGCCCAGCTCGACATAGGACTCAACCAGCGCAGTGCCGCTGTGTGCCAACGCCGACTCCATGGCGGTGTCATACTCGGCCGGGGTGCGCGCCAGCGAGACTCCGACCGAGTTGTCCGCGTTGACCGGTTTGACCACGACCGGCAGCGGCAGCGCTGATTTCTCCCCGCGACGCAGCACTTCGCCGGTGGGCACCGCCACCCCCGCCGCCGCCACGATCGCCCTGGCTTTCGCCTTGTCGGCACCAAGCGCCATCACCTCGGGACGATTGCCGAGGTAGGGGAGGCCGAGTACGTCGAACAGGGCCCGGTAGGAGGTCATCCCGGGCAGGCAGAACAGCTGCGGCACCACCACGTCGATCCCGAGGAAACCGAGGTGAGTGATGGCTTCCGCCAACGACATCCGCACGGCCGAGCGCAGCGAGTCGGCCCCGAGGTCGGTGGGGAACCGCCACGAGCCGTCCGGCGACACATACGCCAGGTGGGCGTCGTGGCGCGGACTGCCGCCGAGCGCGTCCAGACAAGCGCCGGCATACAGCCGCGACAACTCAGCGTGGAACTCGTCGACTGCCGAACCGACAAGATGCAGCACCGTGGGCATCTAGTCGCCACCCATCTCGACCAGTTTGCCGATGTTGAAGTCGATCTTGGTCCAGCCGCGTCTGTGTCGTAGGTTGTCCATCAGCAGCGCAGGGATCTGAAGATGGTGAACCATGAGGTACGGCAGCGGATCCCACCACGTGAAGATGGCGTCCTTGCCGCGCAGCATGGTCACCAGGCGGCGGAGGCGACCCCGCTGGGTGATCAGTCGCCAGATCTCGTGATAGATCCAGTACGTCGGGCGGGCATCGGTCTTCGGCGTGATCGCGCAGTGGCCGTCGTTGAGGTAGGCCGGTGCGACTTGGGGATGGTTGTGGAACATGGTGATGGCCGAATGGGTGCGCGGATTGCATTCGATGGCGTACACGAGTCCGTCCGGGGACTCGATGAAGTCGAATGAGACCTGACCGGTGATGCCCAGGACGTCGACGAATCGATCTACCCACGCGCGTATTTCGGGCTTGTCCACCATCGCGTAGTTCAACTGGGATGCCGAGGACTCGCAGCAGCCGTACACCTGTACTCGCCCCTGCCGGACGGTGCCATGGGTGCAGTACTCCCGACCCGGGATGAACTCCTGCAGAATCCACGGGTCGGCTTCGGAGATCGACAGTGTTCGGACAAAGGCCGCGTTGCGCTCCCGTGACGCAGCCGACAGCCGTGTCAGGTCGAGTCGGCCTACCGGGTTGTAGGCGATCCTCTTCAAGATGTAACTGCGTCCCACCGGGAAGTCGAACTCGTCGACCTGTCGCGGATCGGTGATTCGCCGCCAGTCCGGAACGCGTAGGCCCAGTGCCACCGCAGCTTTCGAGAACGCCGCCTTGTCATCGAGCATGCGCACCATCTGAGCGTCGGCATGGACCACCTCGCAGAGGCCGTCGAGAAGGTCGCGGGCCTGGGCGTCGGGCAGGCTGGCGGCCGGGCTCGACACCGGCACGAAGAGGTCGACACATTCGCGCTGCACGATGTCGAGCACAGCGTCCGCGTAACCCGGGGTGGTCGGCTCGGGCACACAGTGAAACGCATCGACCGCCCGGGAGAACCGGTGACCGGTGAACCGGTACTTCGCCGACTCGACGAGCACCACCCGGTGACCGTCAGCATGAAACGACCGGGCCAACTGCAGTGCCTTGGTCATCTTGCCGCCACTGATCAGTACGGTTCGCCGTCGGTCGGCCGGGGAGTGCGCGGCCGGGTCGGGCCGGCGCAGCAGCAGGGCCAGCCCCACCAGTGCCAGGTCGATCGGCAAGGTGAACAGTAGTGCTGCGAACGTTGCCACCGTCCTGCCCGCGTTGGCCCCGTGCGTCTCCGCCCGCGTCGGCGGTGCCGCAGTCTGCAGCACCGCCGTCATCGTGGCGCGCGCCGGATCAGGGTGATTCCGTCGCGCAAGGGCACCAGTACCTGTTCGACCCGCGGGTCATAGGTCAGTGCGGCATTGAATTTCGCGATGGCAACACCGTTGGCGGTCAGCGTTGTGTCTTCTATGTAGGGCTGGCCCTGCATCAAGGTGTTGTCCACCGCGATCACCGCCCGCGGTGACAGCAATGTGCTGTCCAGCAGGAACTCGACGTACTCGAGGTACCCCGCCTTGTCGGCATCGATGAACACGAAGTCGAACTCAGCGCCAGGGTCTGCCGACAGCCGACGAAGTGTCTCGATGGCCGGACCGACCTCGATGGTGATCTTGCCGCCGGCCGGTGAGGCATCAAAGCAGTCCTGGGCGAACTGGGCGACCTCCGGGTCCAGCTCACACGCGATCAGCCGGCCGTTGTCGGGCAGCTCCTCGGCCATGGCGAGCGCCGAGTATCCGGTGAACATGCCGATCTCGAGCACTCGCCGGGCGCCGGCCAGGTGCACCAGGAACTTCAACAACTGACCCTCGACGTGGCCCGACAGCATCTCCTGCTCGACACGACCTCCGAATACGTCGTCATCCCAGTCGGTTTCATGCGTTCGGCGGGCCAGCTCGGCCAGCGCCGGCGACTCCGGCGTCGTACAGCCGTCGAGATACGGATCCAAGCCGACTGCGAGATCGCGAACCCGCCGTAACTGGGTGAGTACCTCGGGGTCGACGCCGTCGGTCGCCTCCACCTGGTCGAACACCGCTCTCAGTTCGTGCGCGAGGATGGTGGTGGGAGTGACCGGACGCGGTTTCGGGGGAGTCCAGGTACCCACCGCCGCCGCGCTATTCATGAGATCCGACGGTGAACATGTCGATACCGTCGCCACTTCTGCGATAGTCGAGACAGATCTTCTTGTGCAGCGTCAAGGTGTCGGCGAGTTCCTCGACGGTCACATCGTTGAGGAAGACGCACCGACCGATCGGTGCCGGAACCGCCGCGCGCAACAGGCCGTCGCGGGTCTTCAGGATCGAGGCGGTGGCCTCGGCGAGAAGGTCGGCGGTCAGGTGCGAACTGTCGAGCGCCAGACCCAGATCACTCATCACCCCGAGCACCCGGTCCCGGTCGGCGACCGAGAGAAGGCCCCGTTGCTCGGCAAGAGTGGTCGACAGTGCCATGTCGATGTTGATGGCATGGCCGTGAAAGAACGGATCTGGTGGCGTCAATTCCAATGTGGGACTCCAGGTATGACCGAATGCGATCACCCGATCCAGATCGATCTCGTGCAGATTCGGAGCCTCCAGGTCGAGCATCGTGGCGATGGCCTCGTACGTGAGGTGATCACCAGCCGAGCGCAACTCGGGTGTCCCGTCCAGATGGCCGAACCGTGTTCGCAACAGTTCGGCGCCGTGCTCTTCGAGCAACTCGAAGATCTCCGCATTGCCCACCACCGAGATCTTGATCAGCTCGGCCATCCCGTTGCGTACCTGGTCTTCGGGCAGGGTCTTCAGAAAAGAGAAGTCCAACAACACCTTCTGCGACGCGTGATAGGCGCCCAGCCGGTTCTTGTGCTTGCCGTAGTTCACGGCGACCTTGATGGACACGCTGGCGTCGATCAATCCGATCAACGTCGTCGGGATGCGGATGTAGGGGGTGTTGCGTCGGTAACTTGCACAGGCGAAGCCCGCGACATCGGTGGTGAGCCCGCCACCCACTACCAGCACCGGTTCGGTACGGACGAGCCCGAAGGCGTCGAACTCACCGACGATGCGTTCGAAGGTCTTCAACGACTTCGCGGTCTCGCGAATCTGCACCGACACGACCGTCAATGCGATGTCGTGGTGGTCGAAGTAGGTCCGGATGTCGGTGCCGTACAGCTCGTAGACGGTCTCGTCGATCACCATCAAGGCCCGCCCGTAGGGGCGATAACTGTCTGCCAACTCTGGTCGATCCACCGCGAAAACGCCGTCGACGTACAGCAGGTCGTATTCGATCTTTTCGTAGCCCTCGACGTGAAAGGCCCTGTCGCCGGCCGTCACGTGCGCTTGCAGATTGCTCATCAGAGTTCCTCGGTGTCGGGGTGTGTCAGGCCGTGGCGAGTCCGAGGACCCGGGCTGCGTCGAGGGTCTCGACGGTCTCTGCCGCGGCGCTGAAGTCGCCACCGACGGTGTTCTCGTTCGGGAACGCGATGCACCGGACGCCTGCCGCCGATGCTGCTGCGACGCCGCCGATGTTGTCTTCGATCGCGACGGCGTGAGCGGGGTCTTCGCCCAGTTGCTCGAGGGCGAAGGAGTAGGCCGCGGGATCGGGCTTCGGCTTCTGCACGGAATCGGAGTTGACGATCAGGTCGAACATCTTGGCACTGATGTGGGGCTTCAGCGCGTCCAGAATGGCGTCGATGTTGGCCCGCGACGTGGTGGTGACGAATCCGAGCTTGTGGTCGGTGCGCTTCGCCTCTTCGATCGTCGCGACCACGCCGGGACGGGCATCGAGTTCGGCGGTGCGAAGCAATTCTTGGAAGATCTCGGATTTGGTGGCGTGCACCGTGTCGGCGTCCACGTCGTCACCGCGGTCTCGGGCATAGTCGGCGATCCGCTGCGCGCCGCCATTGGAGCCGAGCATCGACCGGTAGTCCTCGCGTGACCAGTTCCAGTGCAGGTCGTGGGCCGCGAAGGACTTGTTGAACGCTTTCCGTTGCAGTTCAGAGGTGTCAACGAGGGTGCTGATCGAGCCGAACAGGATGGCAGCCATGAGTAGTCCTTCTGTTGATCGCGGATGTTCGTCACGCCAGCAGGGGAGTCGTCTGGCGTCGAGTTTGCGGTTTCCCAGTACACTAATGGTCTAAACGTCCAGTACTGGATGACATATTTATTACTGATCGAATAGTTCATCAGCTAATTTCTCTCGAACAGCTCCACCAAGGAAAGGCCAGGGCAGACGAGGTGAAGTGCGCAGATGACGCCAGGACCGGGCGCTAAGTCCTCCGAGGCCGGTGAAGATGCGCGGGTCGCCCGCACCCGGGGAGATGTCGCCCGCGCGGCGCTGCAGGTCCTGACGACGGAGGGTTCGGATGCAGTGACCCACGCTCGGGTCGCCGAGCTGGCCGGCTACTCCAAGACCACGCTCTACACACATTGGCCGGCGCGGTTCGATCTGGTCGCGGTGGCGCTCGACGCCCTCGGTGAGCTGCCCCACCATGTCCGCAGTGGTGACATGCGCGCCGATCTCATCGGCGAGCTGCAGGTCTTCCGTGAGGCCGTCGTCGAAATGCGGTTGGATCGCATCCTGGCCGGCATGGCCCAATGGGCCTCGGTCGAAGAGATGCGACAGATCAGGGACAGAATCAACACCGAGGGTCAGCGCCCGCTGCGGACCATGCTCGAAGAACATTTCGAGGGCTTCGAACTCGAGGCCGTGGTGTCCATGCTGTCGGGTGTGGTGGCCTGCCCGTCGATCATGTTCGGCACGCTGCCCGACGATGACGCCATCGGGGCGGCGGTCGACATCGTGCTCAGGAGCGCCCGACCTCCGGCGACCTAGCGCCAGAAAAGCACAGGTCAGATCCTGTTTAGAAGTTTTTTCCCGGTGAAACCCAGCCAAATCCACCCGGGCTCCGAATAACTGAACGCGCCCGGTCTGCCACGCGAGCAGAACGCGCACGGATAGCTGAGGAGTTGGGGAACTTGCGAGCTCGACATCTGCCGACGGCGGCCGCGAAGCGGGATGCTGATGGGCACCCCTGACCGCGCCGCCCGGGCGCTCCTCGCGCCACCACTTCACCGGCACGAATACCGAGGCCATGAGCGCCCCGGCATGTCCAGCAGCTGGCGCGGCGAGGTGCGCAGCCTCGTGCGGACTCACCTGCTGGACTACGTGTCGGGGCAGTGCCGCACCGCCCTGGGCGACGGAGGAGTCGACATCGCCGGCGACGTGCTGAGCGGTTTTGTCGACGGCGGCAAGTACGTGCGATCGACGTTCATGTACCTGGGCTGGTTGTGCGGTGCGCAGGAAGATGTCACGGCCCTGCGTGCGTCGGCCAGCCTCGAGTTGCTGCACGCGTTCGCCCTCATGCAGGACGACGTGATGGATGAATCAGCGCTGCGACGGGGCCGGCCGTCGGCACACGTGCTGTTCGGTCAGTGGCACCGGGACCGCGGGCTGACGGGTTCCTCGGACAGGTTCGGCGAGTCGGCCGCCGTCCTGCTCGGCGATCTGTGCCTGGTGTGGGCGACGAAGATGCTCCGGGAGAGCGGGATCAATGCCGACGCCCTGGCGCGGGCGCGGCCCCGCTACGACGACATGTGCGTCGAGCTGGCGATCGGTCAGTTCGCGGACCTGGTGAATGATGCCCAATCCTTCCCGACACTCGAGGAAGTGCTCGACGTGTTGCGGCGGAAATCGGGCAACTACACCGTGCGACGCCCGCTGGAGATCGGCGCGGCGATGGCGGGCTGCGACGAGGCGGTGCTCGATGCCCTCGGTGGTTACGGAACCGCGATCGGTGAGGCATTCCAGCTGCGCGACGACCTCCTCGGGGTCACCGGTTCGCCCACCGTGACGGGCAAATCCGTCGGCACCGATCTGGAGGCACAGAAGGCCACCAGCGTGGTGGTTGCCGCCCACCAGCTTGCCGACCCCGGCACGCGGCGTGAGCTCACCGAACTGATGAGCACCCCCGATCTCGGACGGCCTGACGCCGAACGCTGGCAGGCCCTGATCCTGGCCAGCGGAGCTGTCCAGGCCATCGAGGAGCTCATCGACCAGCGCCTCGATCGCGCGCTGCGCTGCCTGGAGCCCGCAGACATTCCACACACCATCAAGGCGGCCCTGGAAGACATGGCCGTCGTCTGCACGGAAAGGGCTGCATGATGCACACCGTCGGGGGAAGAACTGACCGGGTGGTGGTCGTCGGCGCCGGTCTGTCCGGATTGTCGGCGGCCCTGCAGTTGGCCGGCCGGGGCCGCAACGTCACGGTGGTCGAACGGGGGGAGCATCCCGGCGGCCGGGTGGGGCGTGCCGACATCGCCGGCTACCGCATCGACACCGGGCCCACGGTGCTGACCATGCCTGACATCATCGACGACGCCTTCGCGGCAGTAGGTGAATCCCTCACCGACCGAGTGCAATTGGACGCGGTGCACCCGGCTTACCAGGCCTCGTTCGCCGACGGCGCCTCGCTGCAGGTGCACACCGATCCGGCGGCCATGTTCGCCGAGATCGAGAGGTTCGCCGGACCGCAGGAGGCCGAGGCCTACCTGCAGATGCGGTCGTGGCTGACCAAGCTGTACCAGACCGAATTCGACGGTTTCATCGGTGCCAATTTCGACTCACCGCTGTCGTTGGTGACACCGCAACTGGCCAAACTGGCAGCGATGGGCGGCTTCCGGCGTTGGGAGAACGTGATCCGCCGGTTCCTGAAAGACGAGCGGTTGCTCCGGGTGTTCACCTTCCAGGCGCTCTACGCCGGGGTTCCTCCCCAGAGCGCGCTGGCGGTCTACGCAGTGATCGCCTACATGGACACCATCGCCGGAGTGTACTTTCCGCGGGGTGGGATGCGGGCCCTGCCTGATGCCATGGCTGCTGCCGCAGCGGCCGCCGGCGTCGAATTCGTTTACGGCGCCCGGGTATCCGAGCTGGAGTGGAGCGGATCCCGGGTCACCGCGGTGTGCACCACGGCCGGCCTTCGGGTGCCCGCTGACGCCGTGGTGCTCACCACCGAACTGCCCGACACCTACCGACTCCTGCGTCGCACGCCGCGTCGACTGCTCAAGCTCCGCGCGGCCCCGTCGGCCGTCGTGGCTCATGTCGGGTGCCGCGCGGCGGACACCGGCGTGGGCCACCACACCATTCTGTTCGGCGAGGCCTGGAAACAGACCTTCACCGACATCATCGACGACGGCCGCGTGATGGGCGATCCGTCTTTGCTGGTGACGAGACCGACGGCCACCGATCCGAGTCTGGCCCCGCCCGGTCGCGATCTGCTCTACGTCCTGGCCCCGGCGCCCAATACCGAAGTGGGCACCGTGGATTGGGATGCCACCTCCTCGGCGTACGTCGACGAGATGCTGGCCACCGTGAGTGCGCGGTTGCCCGCCCTCGGTGCCGAAGCCGAAGTGTTACAGGTGACGACACCGGCCGACTGGGGCAGGCAGGGCATGGCGGCGGGCACTCCGTTCGCGCTGGCGCACACCTTCAGCCAGACCGGTCCGTTCCGGCCCGCCAACACCGTCCGCGGCGTGGACAACGTGGTGTTGGCCGGTTCGTCGACGGTGCCGGGGGTGGGGGTGCCCACGGCCGTCATGTCGGGCCGGCTGGCCGCCGACCGCATCACCGGCGCACAGACGCGGCGCCCGAGTCATGAGGTTTACCAACGATGATCGGATCAGAACTCGACGCCGCCGGCGTGCTGGACCCGTCACTGCGCGAGGCCTACCGGCAATGCCGGGAGGTCAACGCCAGGCACGGAAAGACGTTCTTTCTGGCCACCCGGCTGCTGGCGCCGAAGCAGCGCCCCGCTGTGCACGCGTTGTACGGCTTCGCCCGTCGTGCCGACGACATCCTCGACGACTTCGATACCGTGCGCAGCAACGACATCCGCGCGAAGGAACTGGAGGACTTGTCCGCCCAGCTGTACGACGGGCTGGTGGAGAGTCAGCCGCAGTTCGACGATCCCACGCTGACGGCGGTGGTCCACACCGCACGTGAGTACGACATCACCTGGGATCTCTTCGATGGCTTCCTGGCGTCGATGCGGATGGATCTCACCGTCACCGACTACCCGGACCGGGCCGCGTTGGAGCGCTACATGTACGGCTCGGCCGAGGTGATCGGACTGCAGATGCTGCCCATTCTGGGCACCGTCGGCCCACGGGAGGAGGCTGAACCCTATGCCGCCGCACTGGGCAAGGCATTTCAGCTGACCAACTTTCTCCGCGACGTCGACGAGGACCTGGATCGGGGACGGATTTATCTCCCGGCTGACGAACTCGCAGCGCACGGTGTGGACCGAGAGTTGCTGCTGTGGTGTCAGGCCCGGGGATTCACCGACCCTCGTGTGCGGCGGGCATTGCGGGAGCAGCACGCCGCGGCACGGCAGGTCTACGCCCAGGCCCGTCTGGGCATCGACATGCTCGATCCGCAATCGCGTCCCTGTGTTGCGGTGGCGTTGACGCTGTATTCGCAGATCCTGGAACGCATCGAGCACATCGACTTCCAGATCTTCAGCGAACGTGCCACCGTGGGCAACGCCCGCAGGCTGGCCGTCGCCGGCGGCGGGATCGCACGGGCGTGGGGTGCGCGGTTGCGGTACGGCAGCCGGTGAGCGGGGCAGGGGCTGATCGGTTACGCGAGACCGTGCCCGCTGCAGCGGGTCTCGCCCATGCGAGTGCACTGTCGAAGGTGCCGCGGGTAGTGGTGGTGGGCGGCGGCATCGCCGGCCTGGCGGCCGCAGCCGGGCTCAGCGAGCGTGGCGTGGCTGTCGATGTCGTGGAGGCGTGTGACTACCTCGGCGGGCGGGTCGGCGGATGGTCGGACACCCTGTCCGATGGCACCGAAACCGCCATGAACCGCGGATTCCACGCCTTCTTTCGGCAGTACTACAACCTGCGGAACTTGTTGCGCCGTGCCGATCCTCATCTGTCGGCGTTGACGGCAGTCGAGGACTACCCGTTGATCGACGGGCTGGGACGCCGTGACACGTTCCGCGGCCTACCGCACACGCCGCCGCTGAATGCCCTGGCATTCGCCCTGCGCAGCCCCACCTTCCGGCTGCGTGACCTCGTGCGGATGGACGCGAAGGCGGCGGCGCCGCTGGCTGCGGTCTCGGTGCCGCGAACCTACCGGCAACTCGACGACCAGGACGCCGAGACGTTTCTGCGGGACATCAACTTTCCCGAGGCTGCCCGCCACCTGGCGTTCGAGGTGTTCGCCCGCAGTTTCTTCGCCCGACCGGAGCACCTGTCGGCGGCCGAGCTGGTGACGATGTTCCACATCTACTTCCTCGGGTCCGATGAAGGGCTGCTGTTCGACGTCGCCAACGCCAATTTTGATGTCGCCCTCTGGAATCCGTTGCGGAGGTATCTCGAGACCAACGGCGTGCGGTTCCACACCGGACTATCGGTGCAATCCGTCTCCGCAGACGCCGATGTTCGAGTGGTGGCCGGCACGGGCACGGAATTCACCGCCGATGCCGCGGTGTTGGCCACCGACATCGCCGGATTGCGGCGAATCGTGGCCGAATCTCCCAGCCTGGGCGACGCGGACTGGCGCGCCCGAGTGGACGCGCTGCACACGGCACCGCCATTTGTCGTCCTTAGGCTGTGGCTGGACCGCCCGGTGCGCGCCGATCGTGCACCGTTCGTGGGCACCGGTGGGCGCCCGCCGCTGGACAATGTCACTGTCCTGGAGCGCTACGAGCGAGAGGCGGCCCAATGGGCCGCGCGCACCGGAGGATCGGTGGTGGAACTGCACGCGTACTCCGTCGCCGAGCCCGACGATCAGGTGCGCAGCGCCCTGATCGCGCGGATGCACGAGCTGTACCCGGAAACCGTCGGAGCGACCATCGTCGAACAGCGACTGATCCGCCGGGAAGACTGCCCTCGATTCGCCCCGGGTGATTTCGCCGACCGCCCCACCGTCGCCACACCGGACTCGCGGATTGTGCTGGCAGGCGACGGCATTCGGCTCGACCTGCCGGTGGCCCTGATGGAACGTGCCGCCACCACCGGATGGACGGCCGCCAATCGGTTGCTCGGCGAGTTCGGTCTGGCCGGACACGTTGTTCACACCGTGCCCAACCACGGCCGGTCACCGCTGTTGCGGCGGCTGGCAGCTCGAGCGGAGAGGCAACCGCGATGAACGCGTCGGTGTCAGGTGCCTGGTTGTCCAATGGGTTGTCGTCCGACACCGGCGGCGTCGAGCAGCGGAATCTGCTCGGCAGACCAGGGGCTGATGGCCCACGGGAGCTGCGCCGCGACTCGCAGCTGGTCCCACGGCACCCACGCCGAGTCGACGATTTCCGCCGGGTCGAGATCCAGCGTGCCCACGGCGCGCCCGCAGAAGACCGGGCACACTTCGTTTTCCACCACACCCGAGGCGTCGACCGCCTGGTACCGGAAATCGGGCAGCACGCACCGCAATTCCGCGATGTCGATCCCCAGCTCGTCACGCGCCCGGCGCACCACCGCGCCGGTCAGCGATTCACCCGGCCCGGGATGCCCGCAGAACGAATTGGTCCAGACGCCGGGGAACGCGCGCTTGTGCAACGCCCTGCGCGTCAACAACACCCGGCCGGTGTCGTCGAAGACGTAGCAGGAAAAGGCAAGATGCAGCGGAGTCGAGCCGTGATGGACCTCTGCCTTGACGGCGGTGCCGATGCTGCGGCCGGCATCGTCGAGAAGGACAACGAGCTCTTGGCTGGGGGAGTTCATGGTTCCACCGTGATATCACTCGAACGGACAAGGGACGAAATGCTAGTGGTTGATTCGTCGCCGGCTGCCGGTTGGATTGGTACGTCATGGCAGTAGTGCTGGCCTACATGTCGCCGGCGATCGGCCACCTCTTCCCCTTCTGCGCGCTGCTGTCCGAGCTCGAAGCCCGCGGACATGAGATCCACGTACGCACCCTGGACTCGGGGGTCGAGCTGTGCCGCCGGTCAGGCTTTGCCGCACAGCGCATCGACCCCCGGATCGAGCAGCTGCAGAGCGACGACTGGACCACCGACAGCTCATTGCGGATCGTCGGCAGGACAGTCGACGTCCTGGTCCGTCGGGCTGCGCTGGAAGCCGACGATGTCCAGGCGGCGATCAACACCGTCGTACCCGATGTGCTGCTGGTCGACGCCAACTGTTGGGGTGCGATGTCGGTCGCGGAGACGCAGGACATCCCGTGGCTGGTGTTCAGCCCCTTCACCCCCTACCTCGAGGCGCCGGGATCACCGCCGTTCGGTCCCGGGTATGCGCCACGCGCCGGCGTCGTCGGCCGGATCCGGGACCTCGGGGTGAAATCGGTGACCTGCACGGTGTTCGACCGGCCCTTCCGCACCGGCCTCAACCCGGTGCGCGCAGGTCTCGGGCTGCCGCCGGTGCGCTCTGCCGATGACCTGTTGCGCCGCGCCCCCGGAGTCCTGGTGGCGACCGGCAAACCATTCGAATACGGGCACACCGACTGGGGCCGGGCCGTGCACATGATCGGCCCGGCGATCTTCGAACCGCCCGCACAGGACGTGCCTGCCTGGCTGGACGACATCGACCTGCCGATCGTGCTGGTGACGACCTCCTCTGTTCGGCAGGCCGATGCTGCACTGGTGCGCACGGCGCTGCTCGCCCTCGACGGCGAGCCGGTTCATGTGGTGGCCACCCAGCCGGCGGGAAATATCGACGTCGACCTGCACACGTTCCGTCATGCGACGGTCGCGGGCTTCGTTCCGCATTCGGCGGTGCTGGACCGCGCGGTCTGCGTGGTGACGCACGGCGGCATGGGTGTCACCCAGAAAGCCCTCAGCCGGGGCATCCCCGTGTGTGCGGTGCCGTTCGGGCGTGACCAGTTCGAGGTGGCCAGGCGAGTGCAGGTGGCCCGTTGCGGCACCCGGCTGCCGGCACGCCGTCTGTCCGTCAGCCGTCTGCGCGACAGTGTGCTGACCGCAATGACGATGGCGTCAGGAGCCGCCGCCGTGGCTGCGGGATTCGCCGCCACCGGTGGCATGCGCCATGGTGCGCACCTGATCGAGCGGCACCTGAAATTGTCGGCGGTGCAACCGAATTCCACTATTGCCTAGGTGCGCGCCGATCGTGAGATTGCAAAACCGTGAAACTGCTGGTAGGAGTTACTGCATGTCTACGCACCGAGGACTCGTCAGCCGTCGTGCTGTCGATTTGCTTCGGGTCGCCTCGGCACTCTGTCGTTGAGTCAGGGTTTTCTGCCCACTTTCGCCTTCCCATTTGAGCGCACCGTGCTGCGTCCATGAGAATCCACGACCTGGAGCTGTCCCATGAAAACCGTTGTACTCATCGCATTGGTGGGCTTTGCCGCCCAACTCGTCGATGGCAGCCTGGGCATGGCCTACGGCGTCACGACAACCACCCTGCTGCTGGCGATCGGCACCAACCCGGCCGCCGCGTCGGCCACCGTGCATCTCGCCGAGATCGGCACCACGCTGATCTCAGGTGTCTCGCATTGGAAGTTCGGCAACGTCGACTGGGGAGTGGTCCGCAAGATCGCTATCCCGGGCGCCATCGGGGCTTTCCTCGGCGCCACGGTGCTGTCCAGCCTGTCCACGGAGGCCGCTGCGCCGGTGATGGCGATCATCCTGCTGACGCTCGGTGTCTACATCCTGGTGCGGTTCACCTTCCAGGGCATTCCTCGCCACAACCTGGGCAAGCCGCTACGCAAACGCTTCCTTGCACCCCTGGGGTTCGTTGCGGGCTTCGTCGACGCCACCGGTGGCGGCGGCTGGGGACCGGTCGGCACCCCGGCCATCCTGGCCAGCGGTCGTATCGAACCCCGCAAGGTGATCGGCTCGATCGACACCAGAGAGTTCGTCATCGCGATCGCGGCCAGCCTGGGCTTCCTGCTGGCACTCGGGTCCCAGGGCGTCAACTTCACCTGGGTGCTGGCCATCCTCGCGGGTGGCATGCTCGCGGCGCCGTTGGCCGCGTGGCTGGTTCGCCACATCCCGCCGCGGCTGCTGGGATCCTCGGTCGGCGGCATCATCGTCCTCACCAACACCCGCAGTCTGCTGCGCAGCGATCTCGTCGAGGTGAGCACCACGGTGCAGAACACGATCTATGGCGTGATTGTGATCGTATGGATCAGCGCGTTTGCGTATTCGTTGCGGGAGTACTTCAAGGACCGCGAGCACGAGTCCGCGGACTACGTGGCCTCCATCGCGGAGTCCGGGGTCCGGGATGATGACGACGACAAGGTTGCGTCGGCGTAGCGCGCCAAACTGGGCACGTGGCAACGCCTTCGGGGTCGATTACATCTGTCTGCGTGAATCTGGTGTGACGACGACGGCGGGATGCCAAGGTTGAGCGTGGCATCCCGCCGTCGTGTCAGCAGAAAGGCCGTCCCATGAGCGAGCACATCTACCGCGTTGTCGAGATTGTCGGCAGCTCACCCGATGGCACCGACGAAGCGATCAAGAACGCCATCTCGCGCGCGTCGCAGACCTTGCGCGGCCTCGAGTGGTTCGAGGTGGTCTCGGTTCGCGGGCATGTCGAGGACGGTGAAGTCGGTCATTTTCAGGTGACACTCAAGGTGGGCTTCCGGCTGGAGGACCGCGACTAGGGGTTTGCTGAATTCGCTTCTGTCACTTGGTCACCGGCTGTCACATTCCGGCAAGAATTGTCGGTGGGTCGAACTAATGTTCGAGTCATGGGGACTTCGGCGTTGGCGGACAGGGAGGCGATGCTCGCTGCGGTGTCCCAGCTGGAAACCCTGACCGCCCAGATGAACCGGCTCTCCATCGACGGTTTCACCCCGGCGGAGTTGTTCGAGATTCAGCAGCGCCGCGAAGCCGTCGCCCGGGCCCAGCCGGTGCTCGATCACAAGGTGTATCAACGGTTCCGCGCGGAATGCAAGCCCACAGATCTGGGAGCGACAAGTTTCACCAAAGCCTTGGCCTACGGATTGC
>JBEVFK010000081.1:0-36110 GCA_040512325.1 Mycobacterium sp.
TCTTGGCTTCGTCGACGCACAGGCGGGCACCGTCGGTGGCGATCTTCTGTACCTCGGCGCGGTCGGCGCGGAACACCACGCGGCGCTGCAGGATCGACGTCGAGTTGTAGAAATGCACGATGGCGCGCGGAGCGCCGGCGCAGGCCTCGAAAGTGCGGGTGATCAGCTCGGGCCGGCACTGCGTCAGCACCTGGATGGTGACATCATCGGGAATCGCGCCTTCAGTGATGATGTCGCGGACGAAATCGAAATCGGTCTGACTCGCCGACGGGAAGCCGACCTCGATCTCCTTGTAGCCCATGCGGACCAGCAGGTCGAACATGCGGCGTTTCCGGGCCGGGCTCATCGGGTCGATCAGGGCCTGGTTGCCGTCACGCAGGTCCACGGCGCACCACGACGGTGCGGTCTCGATGATCTTGTCCGGCCAGGTGCGGTCGGGCAGTGCGACGTTCTCGACTTCGGCAGCGAACGGTCGGTATCGACTGACCGGCATCGACGTCGCGCGCTGGGTGTTCCACGCAGGCTGACCCGGGTTCGGGGGACCGGCAGGGGTGTTGATGCTGCGTACCGAGCTGAAAGCATCGGCAGAATTCTGATCGGGCTTGCTGAAAGTGGTCACGGTGATTGCTCCGGATTCGTCTGGGATTGAACTTCAGACCGGCGCATCGCCAAACACCCGCGACGGGAAGCCAGTCTGTTCAGACCCCGTCGCGGCGTCCGAGAAGGAGCACCCGCTGCACGCGGACCACTGTACCGCTGATGCGGTCCACGGGAAAATGCCGTGCCGGTCAGGCCTGCTGGGAGAGGTGGATCGATGTGCCACAATCGGCCGATGCGGCGCGTCCTGGCGTTGGTCGGGGCCGCCCTGGTGCTCGCCGGCTGCACCCAGCACCTCGGCGGGGCCCCCATCCCCGGTCCCCGAGACGGTGACCCCGCGTACTTCTTCGGCAGCCCGGCGCCGACGTACGGGCAGCCGGTCGCTGCGCTCGATGCCGTTCGCCTGGCCTACCTGCAGGCGCTGCGCCGGATCGACGTGTGCGGGCTGGTGGATCAGGGCCGCCTCGCCAAGGTCGGTGAAATCCAGTCACTGGGAACACTTTTCGTGCTCGACGAATGCAACGTCGAAGTCAAGACGCCCGGGCGGGCATTCGCGCGCTTCATCAGTGCCTCGGTAGAACTCGCCCACCCGGAAGGTCCGGAGGTGGCGCGCGTCGGCGGGGTGCCCGTGCGGGAGGCCTACGCCGGATCGTGTGAGTATCTGGCGCCCCTCGATCTGGCGGCGTTGCCCGGGGCCCGTCCGCTCGCCGGGCCCGCACAGCCGCAGGTGCGGATCAGCATGGTCGCCGAAAGCGACTGTGCCGGGGTGCCCCGAGTGGCGGAGGTGATCGCGGAGAATCTGAGCCGTTCCGCGCTGCCGGTCCGCGACGGGTTGGCGACCTACAGCACCCCGCTGGCCGAGCGTGATCCGTGTGAGGTGCTCTCGCTGGTGGAGGTCGGTTTCTGGGACATCTCGGGATCGAGCCCCTACCGATGCGTGTTCGGGGTGGCCCGCGCGACGGATCCTGAGGCGGTGCCGATGGCGGTGGCGTTGCGTCCGCGGGTGGTGGACGTGAGCGTCGAGGGCCGTGAGCTCGTCGAGACCGACGGCGCCGAGGTGTACCTCGACCGGCAGCGGTGCACGGCGCTGGTGTTCGTCGGACCGCCGATGCAGCGCCGCCTGGGCAACGGCGCTCTGGTGGACACCGGTGATGACCTGCAGATTCGCCCGGCGGTGGACGTCGCGAGCGGCGAAGAGGACTGCATGGGCCCGACGTTGGCTGCCGAGGTGGCCGCGCGTGCTGCCGGGCTCTACGGCTGAGGCCCCCGCGCAGGCCCGGCTAAAGTGCCAGTAGTGAACTTGGATCGGCGCTGGTGGGTAGCGATTGCGTGCGTGGCCGTGGTCGGCGTCGCGTTCGTGGTCTCGGAGACGATGGTCGACGACACCACCGAGGAGTGCCGCCCGGTGGTGGACATGCTGGACTTCAACGCCGCCCAGGCACAGCAGATCAGCGAGCACACCAATGAGTCGGCCGACGTGCCGACGGTCGCCGACGACAGTGCCTACCAGCTGTGGGCCGACGGACTGGCCCAGCGGGCCCAACAGGTGATGGCCCCTGACCTGGCCGCATCCGCGGTGCGGGTGTCGGATCTGGCGACGCAGTTCGTCACGAAACTGCCCCGTCTGCGCGCCGAATCCGAGGCCCACACCGCCGGTTCGCCCACTCCTGACCTGGTCCACGAGATGAATTTCCTCAACGCCCGGATCACCCAGGAGTTCGATGAGTTGTCGAAGGCCTGCCCGCGCTGACCGTCAGAACGGCCAGTTGAGCACCACCTGCTCCAGCGGCAGCCGGGTGCGGGGTCTGCCGTCGCGCTCGGCGATCTCCTCGGATACGTCCGCGTAGTCGCCCAGAGTTCCGACGGCGACCACCGCCAACGGCCGGACGCCCGCCTCCAGACCGAAGACGTCCGGGGCGGCGGCGACGTCGAAGCCGGCCATCGGGTGCACCGCCAGACCACGCGACACCGCCTCGACGCTCAGGTTGGCCATCGCCGCACCGGCGTCCACCGCCGCGTACAGCGCGGTCTTGTCGTCCGGCCCTTCGTCGGCACACACCAGGATCAGCGCGCCGGCAGCGTGCGCATAACTGTTGCCGCGCTTGAGCAGCGCGGCGAGCTGCTGGAAGGTGGCGTCGCCGCGGACCCCGACGACGAACCGCACCGGCTGCCGCCCGCCCCACGTCGCAGCCCAGCGTGCCGCCTCCAACAGGGCGACGAGGTCCTGGGTCTCGAGGACGGCAGCAGGGTCGAATGCGCGCGGACTCCAGCGGTCGGCGATCGGGGGGTGGAGGGACACTCGGGACTTGGCCGAGCGATCGGCGGGCTGCTCCGGCACCCTGCTCACGCTACCGGCGGCAAAATCCGGGTGCGCTCTCCCTTATCCTTAGTCGAAACACCAGGCACCTGTGAAAGGGCAGACAGTGGCGCTCGTCGTGCAGAAATACGGCGGATCCTCGGTGGCCGACGCCGACCGGATCCGACGCGTCGCCGAGCGCATCGTCGAAACCAAGAAGGCCGGCAACGACGTCGTCGTGGTCGTCTCGGCGATGGGCGACACCACCGATGACCTGATGGACCTGGCCAAGCAGGTCTGCCCGGCGCCGCCCCCACGTGAGCTCGACATGCTCCTGACCGCCGGTGAGCGGATCTCCAACGCCCTGGTCGCCATGGCCATCGAGTCGCTCGGCGCGCACGCCCGCTCGTTCACCGGATCGCAGGCCGGCGTCGTCACCACCGGCACCCACGGCAACGCCAAGATCATCGACGTCACCCCTACCCGACTGCGTGCTGCGCTCGACGAGGGCCAGATCGTGCTGGTCGCCGGGTTCCAGGGCGTCAGTCAGGACACCAAGGACGTCACCACGCTGGGCCGCGGCGGCTCGGACACCACCGCTGTCGCGGTGGCCGCGGCGCTCAAGGCCGATGTCTGCGAGATCTACACCGACGTCGACGGCGTCTACACCGCTGACCCGCGGATCGTGCCCAATGCGCGCAAGCTCGACACCGTCAGCTTCGAGGAGATGCTCGAAATGGCGGCCTGCGGCGCCAAGGTGCTGATGCTGCGCTGCGTCGAGTACGCCCGCCGCTATGACCTGCCCATCCATGTCCGGTCGTCGTACTCCGACAAGCCCGGCACCATCGTCACAGGATCGATCGAGGACATCGCCATGGAAGACGCCATCCTGACCGGAGTTGCCCACGACCGCAGCGAGGCCAAGGTCACCGTGGTGGGTCTGCCCGACGTTCCGGGCTACGCCGCCAAGGTGTTTCGTGCGGTCGCCGACGCCGATGTGAACATCGACATGGTGCTGCAGAACATTTCGAAGATCGAGGACGGCAAGACCGACATCACGTTCACCTGCGCGCGGGACAACGGGCCCGGCGCGGTGGAGAAGCTGACGTCGTTGCAGAGCGAAATCGGTTTCACCCGAGTGCTTTACGACGATCACATTGGCAAGGTGTCGCTGATCGGCGCCGGTATGCGCAGCCATCCGGGCGTCACCGCCAAGTTCTGCGAGGCCCTCGCCGAGGTGGGCGTCAACATCGATCTGATCTCCACCTCCGAGATCCGGATCTCGGTCCTGGTCAAGGACACGGAATTGGACAAGGCCGTGGCCGCGTTGCATGAGGCATTCGGCCTCGGCGGTGACGAAGAGGCTGTCGTTTACGGCGGAACGGGACGCTGATGGTGAACATTGCGGTAGTGGGCGCGACCGGACAGGTCGGCCAGGTGATGCGGGCGCTGCTCGAGGAACGGGATTTTCCCGCCGACTCGGTGCGGTTCTTCGCTTCGGCCCGCTCAGCCGGTAAGAAACTGCCGTTCCGCGGCCAGGAGATCGAGGTCGAGGACAGCGAGACCGCCGATGTGTCCGGCATCGACATCGCGTTGTTCTCCGCCGGTGCCACCATGTCGCGGGTGCAGGCGCCGCGTTTCGCTGCCGCCGGCGCCGTGGTGGTGGACAACTCGTCGGCGTGGCGCAAAGACGCTGAGGTGCCCCTGGTGGTCTCCGAGGTGAACTTCGAGCGCGACGCCGGTAATCGTCCGAAAGGCATCATCGCCAACCCGAACTGCACCACCATGGCCGCGATGCCGGTGCTCAAGGTGCTGCACGACGAGGCGGGGCTGACCCGGCTGATCGTGTCGAGCTATCAGGCGGTCTCCGGTAGCGGGCTCGCCGGTGTCGAAGAACTCGCCGGCCAGGCCCGCGCGGTGATCGACGGCGTGGAGCAGTTGGTGCACGACGGGTCGGCGCTGGCGTACCCCGCGCCGGTGAAGTACGTGGCGCCCATCGCGTTCAACGTGGTGCCGTTGGCCGGTGCGCTGGTCGACGACGGCTCCGGCGAGACCGACGAAGACCAGAAGCTGCGCAACGAAAGCCGCAAGATCCTCGGCATCCCCGACCTGCTGGTCTCGGGTACCTGTGTGCGGGTTCCGGTGTTCACCGGGCATTCGCTGTCGATCAATGCCGAGTTCTCGCAGCCGCTTTCGCCGGAGCGGGCCCGTGAACTGCTGGCCGACGCCCCCGGCGTGACGCTGGTGGACGTGCCGACGCCGCTGGCAGCCGCCGGCGCCGACGACTCCCTGGTGGGCCGGATCCGCCAGGATCCCGGCGTGCCGGACGGGCGCGGGCTCGCGTTGTTCGTCTCCGGTGACAACCTGCGTAAAGGTGCCGCACTCAACACCATTCAGATCGCCGAGCTGCTCGCAGCCCAGCTGTAGGCCCCCCTTGCGTCGAAACCGACATTGGGGCGCGAAAGTGCGAGTGGTGTGCGCCATGTCGTCGATCTCGGCGCTGGTTGTGACGCCGCCGGCGCAGGCCACCCCGGACAACGGTCTGCCTCCGCTGCCGCCCGGTCAGGTGATCCGCATCGGCCCGATCGCCGGAACCGGCACGCCGACCAAGGATTACGGCATCGGCGCCACCGACCTGTGTGAGTTCATGGAGTTCACCACCGAACTGCTGCAGGTCTGCGGTGACAGTTTCGCCGGCCAAGGTGTGGGATTCGGTGGCTGGTACTCACCGGTGGCGTTGCACGTCGACCGCAACTCCGTCGAGTCCCCGGACGGGGTCCGCTACACCGGTGTCAGCGGGGTGCAGTCGCCGTTGTTGGCGGACCCGACACCACCGGGTTCGTCGCAACTGCCTGCCGGTGTGGTCTCCATCAACCGGGAAAACTATCTGCTGATCACCACCACCGCGAGCCTGCGGCCGCAGACCTCACGATTGGTGAAAGCCGAGGCAACCCAAGACCGTTGGGTCACCATTCCGGACTCAGCGCGCGACGCGGGATACGCGGAGGGACGCCAATCGCAGATCAGCGGTTATTACGACCCCATCCCGACGCCCGACTCGCAGACAGGGTGGGTGTTCATCGTCGCCAACAACTTCGATCGCAGCGGGCCGGTGGTGCTCTATCGGGTGCCGCCGGCGGAGTTCACCGACCGGGCGAAGTGGCAGGGCTGGTCTCCGGAGGGGTGGGGCACACCGCCGACCCCGCTGTGGCCGGATCGCATCGGCGAGGTGAGTGTGCGCCAGCTCGACGGCAAGGCGGTGCTGTCGTATTTCAACGCCAGCACCGGAAACATGGAGATCCGGGTGGCCAACGACCCCACCGGTCTGGGCAGTGCACCCGTCACCACCGTCGTGCGCGCCTACTCCTGGCCCGACCCTGCCGACAGCCTGCCGCCGCCGGAGGTCAACCATTTGGCGCAGCCCTACGGCGGGTACATCGCGCCGGGGTCGACGCTGGACGCGGTGCGGGTGTTCGTCAGCCAGTGGCATACCGAATCGCGGGAGCGCGGCCCGTACCGGGTGATCCAGTTTGTGGTGAACCCGTGGTTGACGCGGTGAGCGCCAGACCAACGGTCAGCAGGCAAGACGAAGCCCCGCGGAGCATGAACGCGTCCGTACTGCTACGCGCATGCTGCGGGGCTTCGCTGGGACCGTGCTCCAGTTCGTCGTGCCCCGGAGCAGAGGGACCTGTTGTCTAACCGGGCGAACCCGGCTGTCGATATCAGCTCTTGAAGACGTCCTTGACCTTCTCAGCAGCGTCCTTGACGCCCGCCTTGGCCTGATCGACCTTGCCTTCGTTCTCGGTGCTCTTGTCGCCGGTCAGCTTGCCGAAGCCTTCCTTGGCCTTGCCGCCCAGATCGTCGATCTTGTTGCTGGCTTTGTCGTCGGCGCCCATGGTGTTCTCCTTCAAATCTGACGGTCGAAATCCGGTTCAGAGTGAACCTGTTGGGGGGAGTACCTCCTGAGGCACCTATCTGAAACACGTTCCAGCTGTGAGATAGCTCCGAGTGGGTGATTCGCTGCGCTTTATCTCTCACAGCCGCTACATAGCCGGGACCTAACCTGCGCTGGGGGTCCAGCGAGGATCATCGCGGCATGAGCGAAACATCCGAACCCCAGACACAACCAGTGGCCACCCCGTCGGACCCGGTGGTTGTCGAACCCGAGGTGCGCAGACCGAACCGCGTGGTGACGGCCGCGGCCTGGGTGGGCATTATCGCAGGCACCGTCTTCGTCGTGGCCGTCATCTTCTTCTCCGGGTTCATCCTCGGCAAGCACTCCGACGGTGGGGGCAGGTCCGGCGGGGGACACGAGCGCGGTCACGGCATGATGTTCGACCGCGGCTTCCCACCGGGCCCGCCGATGATGCCGATGCGACCAGGGCAGGCAGTAGGTCCGGGCCCGGCCGGTCCCGGACCTGCCGGACCGGGTGAAGCGGGGCCGATCCAGCCCACACCGCCGACGCCGCCGGCCCGCCCCTGACCCGGAGTCCAGCCTGCGGGTTTCCCGCAGGCTGGTAGGTGGGTATGCGAGGTCCGACTTAGAAGTCGTCAGAGACGTTTGCGCGCCCAGCCCATACGGCCGCAGACATGACTGAGGAGATGACCTAGATGACCGAGAAGTTCGCGACCACCGACGGTGGTGCCCCGGTACCGAGCGTGGAGCACTCGCTGTCCGTCGGACCCGACGGACCGTTGCTGCTCCAAGATCACTACCTGATCGAGCAGATGGCCAACTTCAACCGGGAGCGGATTCCGGAGCGTCAGCCGCACGCCAAGGGTGGCGGCGCGTTCGGTCACTTCGAGGTGACCAGCGACGTCAGCAAGTACACGAAGGCGGCGTTCCTGCAGCCCGGCACCAAGACGGACACGCTGATCCGGTTCTCGACGGTGGCAGGCGAGCGCGGCAGCCCCGACACCTGGCGTGACCCCCGCGGGTTCTCGTTGAAGTTCTACACCAGCGAAGGCAACTTCGACATGGTGGGCAACAACACCCCGGTGTTCTTCCTGCGTGACCCGATGAAGTTCCAGAACTTCATCCGCAGCCAGAAGCGGATGGCGGCCAACAACCTTCGCGATCACCACATGCAGTGGGATTTCTGGACCCTGGTGCCCGAATCGGCACACCAGGTGACCTGGCTGATGGGTGACCGCGGGATTCCCAAGAGCTGGCGGAACATGAACGGCTACTCCAGCCACACCTACAGCTGGATCAACGCCGAGGGCGAGCTGTTCTGGGTGAAATACCACTTCAAGACCGACCAGGGCGTCGACTTCCTGACCCAGGAGGAGGGCGACCAGCTTGCCGGCGAGGACGGTGACTACCACCAGCGTGACCTGTATGACGCGATCGAGGGCGGCAACTTCCCGACCTGGTCGCTCAAGGTGCAGATCATGCCGTTCGAAGAGGCAAAGACCTATCGGTACAACCCCTTTGACCTCACCAAGGTGTGGCCGCACGGCGACTACCCCTTGATCGACGTCGGCACGCTGACCCTGGATCGCAATGTCGTGGACTATCACGCCCAGATCGAGCAGGCGGCGTTCGAGCCCAACAACATCGTGCCGGGCACCGGCCTGAGCCCGGACAAGATGCTGTTGGCACGCGGATTCTCCTACGCCGACGCCCACCGTGCCCGGCTCGGCGTGAACTACAAGCAGATTCCGGTCAATGAGCCCCACGTCGAGGTGAACGCGTACTCCAAGGACGGCGCGATGCGGATCAAGCTCGCGACGGACCCGGTGTATGCGCCCAACTCGATGGGCGGTCCCGTCGCCGACGCCAAGCGTGCCGCCGAGGCGCACTGGGTGTCCGACGGCGACATGGTGCGCACCGCCTATACCCTTCGCCCCGAGGACGACGACTGGGGCCAGGCCGGCATCCTGGTCCGCGAGGTGCTCGACGACGGAGAGCGGGACCGTCTGGCGCACAACATCATCGGTCACGTGTCGAAGGGTGTGAAGGAGCCTGTGCTCTCCCGCGTCTTCGAATACTGGCGCAACGTCGACCCCGACCTCGGTAAGAAGGTCGAGGAAGGCGTCCGCGACAAGATCAACGGCGGCTAGCGCCTCGTCCAGTCACATCCGCACCGTTGGGGAACAGGGGTTCCTCTGGGGGCCGTCAGTGTTTCATGACGGCCTACCAGAGGCACCTGCCTCCTCAAGGGGCAGCGGCTAGCGGGACTGTCCCGGGTAGGGCAGCAGCGCCATCTCGCGCGCGTTCTTGATCGCGATCGCGACCTGGCGCTGCTGCTGGACCGTCAGTCCGGTGACGTTGCGGGAACGGATCTTGCCCTTCTCCGAGATGAACACCCGTAGCGTGTTGGTGTCCTTGTAGTCCACCGCCTCCAGGCCGAGCCCTTTGAGCAGGTTCCGCTTGGGACGCTTGTCATCTGGTGCCGGCCGGCGTTTCTGGATGCGCGCCATCACCAGCTCGATTTCCGGACGCCGGGCAGCTCACCGCTGTGCGCTGCTTCGCGCATCCGCACCCGGGAGAGGCCGAACTTGCGCAGGTAGCCGCGTGGCCGTCCGTCGACCGCGTCGCGGTTGCGGACCCGGACGGGGCTGGCGTCACGCGGCTGGCGGGCGAGTTCGGCTTGCGCTGCCACGCGCTGCTCGGTGGTGCTGGCCGGGGACGAGATGATGCGCTTCAGTTCAGCCCGGCGTTCGGCGTAGCGTGCGACGATGTCGCGGCGCACGTTGTTCTTGACGATCTTCGATTGTTTGGCCACGTCAGCGCTCCTCGCGAAAATCGACGTGGCGCTTCATGATCGGGTCGTACTTCCGCATGACCAACCGGTCGGGGTCGTTGCGGCGGTTCTTCCTGGTGACGTAGGTGTAGCCGGTCCCGGCAGTGGAGCGCAGTTTGACGACGGGACGAATGTCGGTGCTGGCCATCAGATTTTTTGTCCTTCCGTGCGTAACCGGGCGACGACGGCCTCGATGCCGTCACGGTCGATCACTTTGATGCCTTTGGTGCTGACCCGCAGCCGGATTCGCCGGTTCTCCGAGGCCAGGTGGTAGGTCTTGAGCTGGATGTTGGGCGACCAGCGTCGCCGGGTTCTGTGGTGCGAGTGCGACACGGAGTTTCCGAAACCCGGGACGCGGCCGGTGACTTGGCAGTGCGCAGACAAGCCGTCTCCTTAATGGTAATCGTTTTCGACAAGTGCTCGAACGCACTGTAACGTCAACGGCACATTAATGAAAATGATTCCCATAACGGAGGGTGATGTGCGAACCCCGGTAGTGCTGATAGCGGGTCAGGGTGACACCGATGCGACGGCAGAGGTCTTGCTGCGTCAACCCGGCACCCTGGTGATCAAGCACCGCTTCGACGGTCACATCGTGCAGCGCACGCTGACGACGGTGCAGCACGGCGTCGCGACCGACGCGGACGCCGCGTTGGAACTGGCGCACGGCTGCATATCGTGCACCGTCCGCACTGACCTGCTGGTCCTGCTCCGCACCCTGAGTCGACGAAACGATGTGTCGCGCCTCGTCGTTCATCTGCCGGCCGGGATGGAACCCGAACCCGTCTGCTTCGCCATCAACCGGGTGCCCGTGCGGGTGGGTCCCGGCTATCTCGACGGCCCCGCCGCCCGCGATGTCCGGATCGAGGCGGTGGTGGTGTGCATCGACGCCGACGGCTGGCTGTCGCAGGCGCTCGGTGACGAGGAGCTCCCCGACGGCCGCACGGAGGCGCAGGTGGCGGTGTGCCCGGCCGAATTCGCCGACGTGCTGGTGGTGAGTAGCCCGGAGCCGATGGTGCTGGCGGTGCTGCGGCGGCTGGCGCCGCGGTCGCGTATCACGGTGGGAGCAGATCGGGTGGAGACGGCGCTGGCCCACGTCGAACCGGACTCCCGGGGTGGCCGCAGTGATCATGCCCACGGACCGCTGCTGGCCGGGCAACCTCCGCTGGACGCCGACGGCCCGGTCAAGGTGGTGGAGTTCGGCGCCCGCCGGCCCTTCCATCCAGGGCGACTGCACGACGCGCTCGACCTGCTGGTCGACGGCGTGGTGCGGACCAGAGGCAGGCTGTGGCTGGCCAATCGCGGCGAGCACGTGATGTATCTCGAGTCGGCCGGCGGTGGCCTGCGTGTCACCAATGCGGGAAAGTGGTTGGCCGCCATGACATCCAGCGAGGTCGCCTACGTGGACCCGGAGCGTCGCGCCATGGCCGACCTGATGTGGGAATACCGGTATGGAGACCGGCACACATCGATGGCAATCCTGGTTTGTGGTGCAGACCCCAGCGAGATCCGCGCCGCCCTGCAGGGCGCGTTGCTCACCGACGACGAGATGAACCGGCCCAACGGCTGGCGGTCTTACGACGACCCGTTCGGCGACTGGCATATCGAACCCTGCGAGGACACCGCCGAACTCATCGCAGACACCCAGCGACGAACCGACGGAGGACATCGATGAAACCGAATATCCATCCTGACTACCACCCGGTGGTGTTCCAGGACGCGACGACGGGCACGGCATTTCTCACCCGTTCGACGATCGCCGGCTCACGCACCATCGAGTGGGAAGGGCAGACCTACCCGCTGGTGATCGTCGACGTCACCTCGGATTCGCATCCGTTCTGGGCGTGGCCGCGAGGATCGCGAAAGATTGTGCGTACCGCAGGGCAGGTCGAAAAGTTCCGCAAGCGCTACGGGTCGCGCGTCAATCCTTGAGAGCGGGCAATGACGCCGCGATGTCCTCCCAGGCCCGGTGCAGATGTCCGCAGATGGCCCCGGTCTGGGTGAGCACGGTGACACATCGTCGGCGGTGGTCATAGAGTTCGATCGACGACGTGATACCCGTTGTGCCATGCGCGGTGGTGAGCCACGCCTCGCCGACCATGGCCGGATCCACTGCATACCGGGCGGCACCGAACACCACCGCGATGTGAGCCTCGGCGTGGTCGACGGCGGCGGCGAGGCCGCGGTGCAGTTGAACGCAGCCGCCGGCCGGCACGGCCACGGTGAACGGCAGCGTCATCCGGCAGAGATGGTCGAGCAGATGGGGGAGCACGCCGACCTCGATCTGCCGGGCGCCGGTGAACGGAAGCACCTGATAGCGCGCGGTATCGAGTGCGTCGAGGTGGGTGATCTGGTCGGCATCGCGCCAGCTGAGGGTGGACCAGTCGGGTGCCGTGGCGGGTTCGGTCTGCCGGGTCGGCGCGAGCTGCAGGGCCTGGACCACCAGAGTGTCCGAGTGCGGGGTGAAGTAGGCGCGGTGGTTGCCGGAGGCGCCGGCCAACGTCAGGAACCGCGGAGTGAGCCGGACATCGTTGAGGGCGGCAGGGTTGAGCCGCAGCCCGATTCGGGACTCTTCGCAGCGCAACGCCTCACCCGGCAGGGCGGGGGTCAGGTACTCGCCGGTGTGGCTGAGCAGCGCACCGTCGTTGGCGGTGACGGCGACGACGGTGCCCAGGGCGGTCAACGCCTCGGCAATCACCTTCGGCCCGGCCGAGATCCGCCTGGCCGGGCAGTTCTCGCAGCGCCGGCCGTCAGTACACATCGCGGACGTACCGTTTCTCTCTCTTGAGGGTGTTGACGTACTCGGTGGCGTCCTCGCGGCTGAGCCCGCCGTGTTCGGCGATGACATCGTGGAGCGCCTTGTCGACATCCTTGGCCATCCGCAGCGCATCGCCGCAGACGTAGAAGTGGCCACCGTCCTGGAGCCAGGAGAACAATTCCTTGCCCTGCTCCATCATTCGGGTCTGCACGTATATCTTCTGGGCCTGGTCCCGGGAGAAGGCCAGCTCCAGCCGGTTCAGCAGTCCTGAGGACTGCCAGCCGGAGAGTTCTTCTTCGTAGATGTAGTCGTGCGCGCGGTGCTGATCGCCGAAGAACAACCAGTTGGGTCCCCCGGCCCCCCTCTGCTCGCGCTCCTGCAGGAACGCGCGGAACGGCGCGATCCCGGTCCCGGGACCGACCATGATCATCGCGGCGTCGTCGTCGGCGGGCACGCGGAACGACTTGTTGGGTTGCAGGAAGATCTTCGCACTCGTGCAGCGGTCGGCAAGGAAGGTCGAGCAGACGCCGCCACGCAGTCGGCCGACGTTGTGGTAGCGCACGCTGGCTACGCTCAGATGGATGTGATCGGGGTGCGACAACGGGCTCGAGGAGATCGAATAGGCCCGGTGCTGAAGCGGTTTGAGCAGTCCGACGAACTCTTCCAGGCTCAGCTCGTCGCGGCCGATGTGGAGGATGTCGAGGATGTCCTTGCCGTAGAGCCAGCGGTCCAGCGTCTCTTTGACACCGCCGCGCAGCGCGTGGCTGAACTCCTCGTTGTCGCTGCGGCTCTCCACTTCGCCCAGCAGATCCTTCGAGGGCGTGCTGATCTCGTAGCGGTGGCCGAGCAGCTCGCCCAGCGGCTCGCCATCGACCAGAGTGTCCACCGAGACCCGGAAGTGGTCGGCGATCGCCTCGACCAACGCCGGATCGTTCTCGGGGATCACGGCCAGCGCGTCGCCGGCCTCGTAGGTGATGCCGCTGTCGGCGAGCGCGAATTCGTAGTGGCGGATCTCCTTGTCGGAATCAGGTCCGGACAGCCGCCTGCTGACCGGCATTTCGGCGACGAACGGATTCTTGCGGGTCCATCCGGAGCGGGCCGTGATGCTCGGCGGCGGAGTGCTGGGGGTACCGCTGGCGCCTGCCACGGTGACGAGGCTGCCGATCGCGGCCTGTACCCATTCGGCGGCCTGTACTTCATAGTCGACATCGCAGTCGGCGCGCGGGACGAACCGGTTGGCGCCGAGCTGCTCGAGCCGGGTGTCGATGAGCTTGCCCGCCTGACAGAAGCCGTCATAGCCGGTGTCGCCGAGCGCCAGCACACCGAAGGACAGCCCCTCCAGCCGGGGTGCCAGCGTCGAAGACAAGGCCTCCCAGAACAATTCGGCGTTGTCGGGCATCTCACCTTCACCGTAGGTGGAGGTGATGATCAGGGCGTTCTGCAACCCGGCGAACTCATCGAGCTCGATCTCGTCGAGGCCGCTCACGGTCACGTCGAACCCCTGGGCCTTCGCGGCCACGGCCGCATCACCGGCGACACCTTCGGCGTTGCCGGTCTGCGTGCCGTACAGGATGCGCAACGGTGGGCGCGGCACCTCCTGCTCGGTGGCAACGGGTGGCGGCATGTTCATGCTCATCGACAGCCGGGAGTGCAGGCCCGCCAGAAACCCTGAGATCCAGGCGCGTTGATCCTCGTTGAAGGGGGCGTCTTCGGGGATGTAGGCGATCTTCACAGGCTCGTCACCGGGTCTTTCAGGGCGGGGCCGGGATCTGAAACGGCACTGGCGGCAATGGTGGGGATGGCTTGCAGCGCGAACAACTCCTCGAACGAGGGCAGTCGGCCGATCTTGTCGACGTTCTTGGCGCTCTGGTGCAGGATCCAGCCGTAGGTGCCGGGACTGTCCATCGACAACACGTTGCGCAGCGCCAGCGCCTGTTTGTAGTCGGTGATCCGCTTGTCGGCGATCAGGACTGCGAGGTCCTCGTCACTGAAGCCGTCGATGGCCTCGCGGGCGTACTTCTGCAACTTCTGGATCAGGAAGAAATCCTCGGTCAGGACCAGGTTGCGGACGGCCTTGCCGACCCGAGGGTCGGCCACGTTCGTCACGCCCGGCAGCCGCGAAAGTGCCAGCTGCTGGGCCATGTTCAGCACGGTGTAGGTGTTGAGGAGTGCGAACATCTCCTCGGTATCGGTGTCGCCGTAACCGGGTACCGATCCCCCGTGGACCAACTGTTGGTCACGGTAGGACCGCTTGAACTTGTGGACCTGGTAGCCGGCCAGTGCCGACGCGAGTTCGTCGAGCAGTTCTTTGCGGGTCTTGGCCGCCAGGATTGCGTCGGCATCCTGGTACTGCAGCAACGCGCGGGGCATGGCGTAGACGATGTGGTGTCGCACCGACTCCCAATCCGCGAGTAGTGCTTGACCTTTCGCCGATCCGGTGGCCTCGACGTGCCATGACAACAGGGTGCGGGCGGCGACCTCGTGAAAGGGGGCCTCGGTGATGGGGGCCACCACCACCGAGTCGGCACTGACCTTCGACCCCAACTGCCCGGCGGGGTCGTACTGGTAGAGGAAACCGCCGCTCATCCCGTTGGCGACGCCCTTGCCGAACTCGCCGATGTTGAACACCGCGCCGTTGGTCATGTATTCGCACAGGAACTCGCCGACCCCCTCGACCACCGCGGAGGCGCCCGAATTGCGGACCGCGAACCGGTCACCGGCCTCGCCTTCGACGAACAGCCGGCCACCTGAGGCGCCGAACAGGGCGAAGTTGCCGATCAGGACGTTGCCGCCCGGTGCGTCCGAGCCACCGCCGGGCGAGCGGACGGCGATGGTGCCGCCGCACGCGCTCTTGCCCACGCCGTCGTTGCAGGTGCCGGTGTGGGTCAGCGACATGCCGTCGTTGCAGAACACGCCGTAGCTCTGGCCGGCCGAGCCGTGGGTGGAGATGACGACGCTGTCGGGCAGCAGGTAGCGCCGGCCGCGGTCATCGGTGGCCACCGCCGCACCGTCGGCACCCTCGTAGTTGAGCATCCGCTCGATGTCGATGGCCAATTGCCCACCCACACTCTTGTTCTGGTTGCTCAATTGAACCGGCGCCGGCTCGGTACCGTCCAGGGACAGCTCACGCAGGAAGCTGTCGTCGACCCCGAAGTCCTTCTCCATGTAGATCGGTTCGTCGACCACGAACTCGGCCACCTCGGCGAGCATGCTTCGCAGGTCGAGCCTGCCGATGCTGGACGGGTGCTCGAGCAGGTGCAGCAGGTCGCTGCGGCCACGGGCGGCCCGCAGAGACGGCAGGCCCAGCGTGGCGAGGATCTCGCGCACCTCGTGGGAGATATTGAGCAGGTACTGCGCCAGTGCCCGCGGATCACCTTCGAACGCTTCGGCGTTCGTGGTCAAGCCGGCCGGGCATTTGATGTTGCAGTTCTTGGCCATGACGCACTTGAGCATCATCAGGGCGGTGGTGCCGAACTCGAAACTGTCGCCGCCGAGCAGCGCCGACTTGATGACGTCGCTGGCGGTCTGGTGCGCACCGGAGCACCGCAGTACGACCTTCTGTCGAATACCGTTGGCGCACAGCGCCTGGTGCACTTCGGCGACGCCGATCTCGGCGGACCGTCCCGCGTACTTGAGGCTGGTGACGGCCGCGGCGCCGGTACCGCCGGTGTTGCCGGCGACGTTGATCACGTCGGCGCCGGCTTTGGCGACACCCACCGCGATGGTGCCGATGCCCTCGGACGACACCAACTTCACGATCACCCGGACGCGGGCGGCCTTGCAGTCGTGGATCAGCTGGGCCAGGTCTTCGATGGAGTAGGTGTCGTGGTGCGGTGGCGGCGACACGAGTTCCACGCCGGGTGTCCCCCCGCGGGCGGCGGCGATCTGCACCGTCACCTTGGGTGCCGGAAGCTGGCCGCCCTCACCGGGTTTGGCGCCCTGACCGATCTTGATCTCCAGCTCGCGCAGCATCGGGTCGGCGAGATAACCGGCCCACACACCGAAGCGCCCGGAGGCGAACTGCTTGATGCGCGAACCGCGGATGGTGCCGTAGCGGCTGATGTGTTCGCCGCCCTCACCGCAGTTGGACAGGCCACCCACCATGTTCGTGCCGTGCGCCACCGCCTCGTGCGCGGGAGCCACCAGCGCGCCGTGGCTCATCGCACCCGAGGTCAGGGTGGCGGCGATCTCATTCGCCGGTTGCACCTCGGCCAGGGGTATCGAATCCGGGGCGCTGCGCACTCTTTTCAGGTAAGTCGCAGCTCTGCCGGTGGCCCGCAGCCACAGCCGGTCGCCGATGATCTCGCTGTCGAGGACGTCGCCGTCGAAGCGCTGCGCCAGCGAGAAGGCGAGTGCGTCGAGCCGCTCGGGTCCCTGGCTCAGGCGCAAGGTGAACTCGTCCTGAATGTGTGTGCAGGACAGGCCTCGAACCTGAAAGCTGTTGTTACCCCAGCGGGCGAACTGTCCCATTTCGCCGGCGAACTCGTCGGCGGTGTGGACGAAGTTGACGTCGGCGGGCAGGGCCAGCACGTCGCGCAGCGCGGCGGGGCGCCGGGTGCGTTCGGCGTTCATGGACCGCACGAAGTTGCGGTACCCGGGCGTGATGTCGAAGCTGTTGACCGCACGCGGTGTCATCTCGTCGAAGCTGGTGTTGCGGTAGGCGGCGTCGTCGAGTCCGAAGGCGCCCTCGAGCTGGTGCAGCGGCAGGACGCGCAGGAACGTCGCGTCGGCCATGTTCGGGTTGTCGGGGCGGGCCTCGTCGTCGAAGGAGATGGACTCTTCGGTCATGTCGACGAAGCCACGCACCGCAGTGGTCCCGTAGGAGTGCCCCGCGCCTTCCGCGCGTTCTTTGAACAGGCCGAGCAACGGGACATCTTTCTCGCCGGTGACGGCGAGGGCACGAGAGTGCCAGTCGGCGACGGTTTCCGCCAGGGTGGTGAAGCCGACGCCGGCCACCGCCGAGACCACATTGGGGAAGTAGCGGCGCAGCACCGGGTCACCGGTGTCGAGGTAGTTGGGCTCGAAGAACTCCCCGCCGATATAGCTTTCGGCAGTGCAGAGCCCCACCCGGCCCATGGTTTTCATCAGCGATTTCTCGGCGGCTTTGGCGAAGTGCTTGAAGGCCTTGGTAGCGGCCTCTTCGTCGGGACCGAACTTCTCCTCGGCGCGCATCTGTACGGCCAGCGGATACACCGCCGCCGCGCCGAACCCGAGCACTGCAGCGATGTGATGTGACGAGGCCAGCTGCCCACTCTCGGCGATCACCGACACCCGCAGCCGCAGGCCCTCCTCGATCAGGCGTTGGTTGACGGCGGAGACCACGATGATCAGCGGCATGGCCGCTCGTTCCCGCTCGACATGGCGGTCCGAGATCACCGCGATGCCACCGGTTTCGCGCGCGAAAGCCTCCACCTCGTCACACAGCGCGTCGATGGCGCGCACCAGGGTGTCGGCATTGGCCGCCGGGTTGTCCAGGTCTATCCGGTAACGCATCCCGAACCGCCGGACGGGCGTGTCCTGCTGGTCGCGGATCTTGAGCATGTCGAGGTGGGTGAGAATCGGCGACGGCACCACGATCTGGGTGGTGGCCTCGGCGTCACTCTCGGGCTTGGCGCCGAGCGCCACCCGCAGCGTCATGCCGTCGGCTTCGCGGATGCTGTCCAGCGGGGGGTTGGTCACCTGCGCGAACTTCTGCGAGAAGTACCGCTCGATTCCGCCTTCGTGATTGGACAGCGCATTGATCGCGGCGCCGTACCCCATCGCGGAGATCTTTTCCTGACCGGTGGCCAGCATGGGGTCCATCAGGAACTTGAAGGTCTCCTGATTGAGCGAGTACGCGACATACCGCTGGTGGCGGGTGAGGTCGCCGTTGTATCGCGCGGGGGAGCGCTGGTTCTCCGGCGGCACTGCGGGCAGGTCGGCGAGGTTCACCCGCGCGGTGCCCAGCAGTGACGGGTAATCAGCCCGGGCGGCAAGCATTTCCAGCGCCTCGGTGGTGGTGTAGGACCGTGCCTGCGAGTGGTCGTAGTAGAGCATGCCGCCGGCTTCGATGCGGCCGCGCTCGATCACCTGCTCCGGTGGGAAGTAGACCTGTCCGGCTTCGGACATGATGCCGAGATAGTCGGCGGTCTCGACGGTGCGCAGCGGCCGCAGGCCCAGCCGGTCCAGTCGGGCGCCGATGATGGTGCCGTTGCCGAAGATCAGCGCGGCGGGCCCGTCGTTCTTCTCCTCGTAGAGGCTGAAGTACTCGAGCATGGCGCGCACCTGCGGCGACAGTGTGGTGTCGTTCTCCCAGGCGGGCGGCATCATCGCCACGACGGCGGACACCAGGTCCAGATCATCCTCGAAAACGCGGTTCTGCAGCGTCTGGTCCAGGCGGCAGCTGTCGGACTGGCCCAACGGCCGGATGATCGCGCGGTTACGGGCGCGGGCGATGGCGTTGTCGGAGAGCCGGTTCTTCTTGTCGGTGTTCAGTTCGCCGTTGTGGGCCATCAACCGAAAAGGTTGCGCCATCATGGCATTGGGTGCGGTATTGGTCGAGAATCGGGTGTGGAAGAACATCGAGTGCACTTCCATCCGAGGATCGGACAGGTCGCTGAAGTAGGGCACCACCTCGTTCGAGTTCAGCCGCCCTTTGAGCACCTGGGTGCGTGCGCTCAGCGACAGCGGGTAGAGCCCGAGCAGCTCGGGGCGGGTGTAGGCGATGGCCTCGATCGCCATGAGTGCCTGATGGATCCGGTGATCGGAGTCGGCGCGGTCGGAATTGGGCAGGAACACCCACTGCCGGATGGGGAGCTGATATTTCACCGCTGCCGGGCGCAGCGCCGAGTTGTCCACTGGCACATGGCGTGTGAGCAGGATCTCGAAGCCCTGCGCCAGCAGCGCGGCCTCGATCACGGCCTCGGCTTCGTCGTGGAACGCGGGGTCGGTGGGCAGGAAGAAGTTGCCGACGCCGAAACGCCCGAGGCGCAGGTCCCGGCGGCCGGTGAGGTCGGCGAAGAATCTCAGCGAGAGGTCGAAATTGACTCCGGCGCCGTCACCGACACCTTCGGAGGACATACCGCCGCGATGGGGCACCGCACACAGCGCTTCGTGCAGCTTTCGGATGACCTCATGAGTCTGTACGCCGTCTTTGCGGGTCAGGAGGCCGACACCGCAACTGCTGTGTTCCAGATCCGGGTTGTACAGACCGCTCAAACCGCTCAAACGAGGTTCTCCTCAGCCGACGCCGCAAGCGGCGCATCAACACGTGCGCTGATTTCCCGGGTGTCCTCGTCGTTGAGCGAGCCCGACCTACCGACGGGGGCCGCAGGCTAGGTAAGCCTAGCCTAACCTGATATGTTAGACGCGGCTGGCATGATCGTAGCCATGAGTATCGAAGTGGTTTACACCGCAGAGTCCACGGCCAGCGGTGGTGGCCGCGACGGCCACGTCAAGTCCACCGACGGCAAGATCGATCTCGACACCCGGCCGCCCAAAGAGACGGGCGGCAACGGTGAGGGCGTCAACCCCGAATTGCTGTTCTCCGCGGGCTACGCCGCCTGCTTCCTCGGCGCGCTGCGACTGGTCGCCAAGAACGAGAAGATCTCGATCGACGACGCGAGCGGCATCACCGCACAGATCGGCTTCGGCAAGGATTCCGAGGGTGGCTTCGGGCTGACCGCCAACCTGGTCGGCTACCTGCCCGGCCTGGAACAGAGCGTCGCCGACGACCTGATGGAAAAGGCACACGGCGTCTGCCCCTACTCCAAGGCCACCCGCGGCAACATCGAAGTGTCGCTGTCCGCCAAGGTCTGAGGCGCTGGTCTGACATGCGGATCGCTGCCACCGTGCTCACCGCGGGACTCGCCGTGACCTCAACGTGCCTGGCTGCGCCTGCACTCGCCCGGCCGTCCGATCCCGGCGTCGTCAACTATGCCGTCCTGGGTAAGGGCTCGGTGGGCAACATCGTGGGCGCACCGATGACGTTCGAGGCGATGTTCACCGATCCGGTGCAGGTGTTCTCGGTCGAGGTTCCGGTGTGCAACAACTGGGCCGATATCGGCCTGCCCGAGGTCTTCAACGACCCCGATCTCGCGTCGTTCAACGGCGCCATCGCCCAGACCTCGCCCACCGACGTCACCCACCTGGTCAAACAGGCGGTGGGGGTGTTCGCCACCACTGAGGCGGCCACAGCAGCCTTCAAGCGCGTCACCGACCGCACGATGGGTTGTTCCGGACAGACCACCACCATGGGGTTCGGCAACGGCACCACCCAGGTGTGGTCGTTCACCGGGGCTCCGCCGGCCCCGGCCGACGCCGCCTGGATGAAACAGGAGGCGGGCACCGATCGGCGTTGCTATACGCAGACCCGGCTGCGGGAGAACGTTCTGCTACAGGCGAAAGTCTGTCAGTCGGGCAACGGCGGACCGGCAGTGAACGTGCTGGCCGGAGCCATGCAGAACAGTCTGGGTCAATAGCCCGGACGCTTGCGTTCGGCACGTTGGGGTACATGTCAGCTGAATGTAACCCGATAAAGGCGGGAGATTGTCGGTGCTCTCACCGAAGATGGACCCATGACGTCCGCCGTCACCTCCTCGTCTGATCCCGACGTGCGCGAATTGCTGAATTCGGCCGATGCCGCGCAGTACATCGCGGGCGGCAGCTTCATCGACGGATCGGTGGGTCAGGTGGGCCTCGAGATCGAGGCGCACTGTTTCGACCGCGCCGATCTGCGACGCAGACCCTCCTGGTCCGAGATCACCGACGTCATCTCGACGCTGCCCACCCTGCCCGGCGGCAGCCTCGTCACCGTGGAGCCAGGTGGTGCTGTGGAACTGTCCGGGCCACCGTTTTCCGGGGTGCTGCCCGCGATCACCGCGATGGCCGCAGACCGGGCGGTCCTGCAGACCGCGTTCGGCGGAGCCGGGTTGGGCCTGGCACTGGTGGGCGCTGATCCGGTGCGGCCGCCGAAACGCGTCAACCCCGGCGCGCGCTACGAGGCCATGGAACAGTTCTTCATCGAGAGCGGTACTGCCGAAGCCGGCGCGGCGATGATGACGTCGACGGCCTCCATCCAGCTCAATCTCGACGCCGGCCCCAAAGAGGGCTGGGCGGCTCGGGCCCGCCTCGTGCATGCGCTGGGACCCACCATGATCGCCATCGCCGCCAACTCACCGATGCGCCGGGGAGAGTTCACCGGCTGGGTGTCGTCCCGGCAACAGGTCTGGGGTCAACTGGACTCTGCGCGCTGCGGTCCGATCCTGGGCGTCAGCGCCGACAACCCGGCCGCCGAGTGGGCACGCTACGCACTGAAAGCCCCGGTCATGCTGGTGCGCTCGGAACAGTCGGCGGCACCGGTACTGGACTGGGTGCCGTTCGCCGAATGGGCCGACGGGGCCATCCTGCTCGGCGACCGGCGGCCCACCACCGCCGACGTCGACTATCACCTGACCACCCTGTTCCCGCCGGTCCGCCCACGGGGCTGGCTGGAGATCCGCTACCTCGACAGCGTGCCCGACGCGCTCTGGCCCGCGTTGGCCTTCACCCTCACCACGCTGCTCGACGATCCCGACTGCGCAGCCGAGGCCGCGGAGGCCGTCGCACCCGTCGCCACGGCGTGGGACACCGCGGCACGGGTCGGGCTCGCCGACCGGCACCTCCATGCGGCGGCCACCCGATGTATGGATATCGCGGCCGAACTGGTGCCACCGGAATTAGCGACCTCGATGCAACTGTTGGTCGACATGGTGGAGCGTGGCCGCGCCCCGGGAGACGACTTCTCCGACACCGCGGTGGCACTCGGTATCGACGCCGCCATCACGAACCTGTGGCAGGAGTAGCAGTGAGCAACCGTGAGTTGTTGGCCGACAGTCTGTCCCGAGCGCGGGACCGCACGCGCCGGCTGGTGGCCTTCGACGACGAGGAACTGCACCGCCAGTACCACCCGTTGATGAGCCCACTGGTGTGGGATCTGGCCCACATCGGCCAGCAGGAGGAACTCTGGCTGCTGCGCGACGGCAACCTGGAGGTCCCGGGTCTGCTGCCGGCCAATATCGAAGGCTTGTACGACGCGTTTGTGCACTCCCGCGCCAGCCGGGTGGACCTGCCCCTGCTGTCACCGAAAGAGGCGCACGCCTACCTCGACACCGTGCGTGCCAAGGCGCTCGACGCGCTGGACACCACCTCGGACGAGGCGTCCTTCCGGTTCGGGTTGGTGGTCAGCCACGAGAATCAGCACACCGAGACCATGCTGCAGGCGCTGAACCTGCGGGTGGGATCACCTCTGCTGGGTGCCGGGACACCGCTGCCTGCCGGGCGCGCCGGGGTGGCCGGGACGTCGGTGCCGGTGCCGGGCGGTCCGTTCGTCCTCGGGGTCGACGCCGCCGACGAGCCGTTCTCCCTGGACAACGAGCGGCCCGCGCACACCGTCGAGGTGCCCGGCTTCCGGATCGGCCGGGTGCCCGTCACCAACGGCGAGTGGCGGGCCTTCCTCGACGACGGCGGCTACCAGCGTCCGGAACTCTGGTCGACGCGCGGCTGGGACCACCGCGTGCAGGCCGCGCTGGTGGCACCGCAGTTCTGGAACACCGGCGCCCTCGCGGGTACCCGCACGCGGTTCAGCCAGATCGAGACCATCCCCGACGACGAACCGGTGCAGCACGTCACCTTCTTCGAGGCCGAGGCCTACGCCACCTGGGCCGGGGCCCGGCTGCCCACCGAGATCGAGTGGGAAAAGGCATGCGCCTGGGATCCGGCCCTCGGTAAGCGACGCCGCTACCCGTGGGGCGCGGCCACCCCCACCTCGGCGCTGGCCAACCTCGATGGCGAAGCGCTGCGGCCCGCGCCGGTGGGCGCCTACCCGAACGGTGCCTCGGCCTACGGCGCCGAGCAGATGCTGGGGGATGTGTGGGAGTGGACCAGTTCACCGCTGCGGCCGTGGCCCGGTTTCACTCCGATGATCTACGACCGCTACTCCGTCCCTTTTTTTGGGGATCCTTCCCCGACCGGCGATTACCGCGTGCTGCGCGGCGGCTCCTGGGCGGTGGCCGGCGACATCCTGCGGCCCAGCTTCCGCAACTGGGACCACCCGATCCGGCGGCAGATCTTCTCCGGGGTTCGCCTGGCCTGGGATCTGTAGATGTGCCGACATCTGGGGTGGCTGGGTGCGCCCGTGCCGGTGAGCAGCCTGGTGCTGGACCCGCCCAGCGGACTGCTGGTGCAGTCGTATGCGCCGCGCCGCCAGAAGAACGGTCTGATGAACGCCGACGGCTGGGGTGTCGGATTTTTTGACGGGTCGGTGCCGCGACGCTGGCGCGCTGCGGTACCGCTGTGGGGTGACGCGTCGTTCGCCTCGGTGGCGCCGGCGCTGACGAGTTCCTGTGTGGTGGCCGCGGTGCGGTCTGCCAGCGCGGGGATGCCCATCGACGCCAGCGCGGCCGCCCCGTTCACCGACGGGCACTGGTTGTTGTCGCACAACGGGGTGGTCGACCGCGCGATGCTCCCGCTGGATCCGTCGGCCGAATCGGTGGTCGACAGCGCCGTGCTGGCCGCCCTGATCTTCCGTCGCGGGCTGGACGCACTCGGTGCTGTGGTTGCCGAGGTCGGCTCGGCTGATCCGAATGCACGGCTGAACATCATGGCCGCCAACGGTTCCCGGCTGCTGGCGACCACCTGGGGTGACACACTGTCGGTGCTGCGCAGGCCTGACGGGGTGGTGCTGGCCAGCGAACCCTACGACGACCACCCGGACTGGCAGGACATCCCTGACCGCCACCTCGTCGACGTCTCCGACGGAGACGTGACGATCACTGCGCTGCAGTACCAGAGAGGACTTTGATGGCAAGCCGCACGTCTCTTTCCGTTGCCAACCACCTGGCCGCCAACCACTCCGCGCGGGCGCTCCGCAAGGACGTCCGCGACGGTTTGACCGCCTCGCCGAAGTCGTTGCCGCCCAAGTGGTTCTACGATGCCACCGGCAGTGACCTGTTCGACCAGATCACCCGGCTGCCCGAGTATTACCCCACCCGCGCGGAGGCGGCCATCCTCGCAGAGCGGGCCGCCGAGATCGTCGCGGCCAGCGACGCGGACACCCTGGTCGAACTCGGTAGCGGCACGTCGGAGAAGACGCGCCGGTTGCTCGACGCGATGCGTGACCGCGGATCGCTGCGCCGGTTCATCCCGTTCGACGTCGACGCCTCGATCCTGGAATCGGCAGGCCGGGCCCTCTCGGTCGAGTATCCCGGTGTCGACATCGACGCGGTCTGCGGCGATTTCGAGGAACACCTCGGGGAGATCCCTTCTGGGGGACGTCGTTTGGTCGCGTTCCTGGGCTCCACCATCGGCAACCTGACCCCGGGCCCGCGCGCGGCATTCCTCTCTTCGTTGGCCGCGGTATTGCAACCCGGCGACACGCTGCTGCTGGGCACCGATCTGGTGAAGGACACCGACCGGCTGATCCGCGCCTACGACGACAGCGCCGGCGTCACCGCGAAATTCAACCGCAACGTGCTGGCCGTGGTGAATCGGGAACTGCACGCCGACTTCGACCTCGACGCCTTCGACCACGTCGCGAAGTGGAACGCCGACGAAGAACGCATCGAGATGTGGCTGCGCGCCGGCACCGCGCAGCAGGTGCGTATCGCCGATCTCGACCTGACCGTCGACTTCGCCGAAGGCGAGGAGATGCTCACCGAGGTGTCGAGCAAGTTCCGGCCCGAGGGCGTCACCGCGGAACTGGCCGCGGCCGGACTCACCCGCACCCACTGGTGGACCGACGAAGCCGGGGACTTCGGGCTGTCACTGGCCGTCAAGTGACCGATCTCGCCCAGGCGTGGCGGGCCGCCCGGCCCGACGTCGCCGGGATACATCTGGATTCGGCGGCCTGCTCGCGCCAGAGCAACGCGGTGATCGACGCCGCCGCGCAGCACGCGCGACACGAAGCCGAGGTGGGCGGCTATGTGGCCGCGGCCTTGGCGGAACCGGCGGTGGCGGCGGGCAAGGCGGCCATTGCGACGCTGACGTCGATGAGCGTCGCCGACGTCGCATTCACCACGGGCTCCGGCCACGCGCTCGACCTGTTTCTGGGTGCCTGGCCGGGCCTGCGCTCGGTGGCCTGTGCTCCGGGGGAGTTCGCGCCGAACCTGGCGGTCATGGCGGCCAACGGATTCGCGGTGCGGGCGCTGCCGGTCGACGGCGATGGCCGCGTGGCGGTGGCCGAGGCCGAGGTGATGCTGCGGGCCGATCCGCCCGGGCTGGTGCATCTGATCGGCATCGCCAGCCACCGCGGGGTGGTCCAGCCGGTGCCGGAGCTCAGTGAGCTGTGCCGGGAACTCGGCATCCCGTTCGTGCTGGACGCTGCGCAAGCGCTCGGCCACATCGACTGCGCGGTGGGCGCCGACGTCGTTTACTCCTCGTCGCGGAAGTGGCTGGCCGGGCCCCGGGGTGTCGGTTTCCTGGCGGTGGCACCGCGGTTGGCGGAGCGATTGGTGCGCCGCCTCCCGCCGGCACAGTGGGATGTCCCGGTCGGGGTGGTCGCCAGCTTCGAGGCCCATGAGGCCAATGTCGGGGCCCGGATCGGCTATTCGGTGGCTCTCGGTGAACACCTGGCCGCCGGTGCCGAGACGGTTCGGGCGCGGCTGGCGCAGATCGGTCCCGCGGCGCGCCGTCTGCTCGACGGCACAGCAGGTTGGCAGGTCGTGGAACCGGCCGACGAACCCACCGCCATCACCACCTTCGCCCCGCCGCCCGGGGCCGACCCGGCCACGATCCGGCAGTGGCTGATCGACCAGCGCGGCATCGTCACCACCGCCGCCGAGGTCGCGCGCGCGCCCTTCGAACTCACCGGACCGGTGCTGCGCATCTCGCCGCACGTCGACGTCACGACCGCGGATCTGGAGGCATTCGGCGCCGCGCTCGAGGAAGCCACCGCAGCGGTCGCCTGAAATACAGGTGTGACCGCAGACACTTTTGGGAACCCCCCCTCCGCCGGACGTGACCAACAGTGGCTGAGGAGTGGGCATGAGCAGCACGACTGATACCGATCCTGAGCCCGACAAGGCGCCTGAGCAGCCTGAGCAGAAGACGAAGAAGGACCGCACCCACTGGCTCTACATCCTGGTGATCGTCGCCGTGGTCGCCGGCATCGTCGTCGGACTGGTGGCACCCGAGACGGGCTCGTCGCTGGGCGTCCTCGGCACGCTGTTCGTCAGCCTGATCAAGATGATGATCAGCCCCGTCATCTTCTGCACCATCGTCATCGGGATCGGCTCGGTCCGAAAAGCGGCGTCGGTGGGCAAGGTAGGTGGTCTGGCGCTGACTTACTTCATCATCATGTCCACCTTCGCCCTCGGCATCGGTCTGGTGGTCGGCAACCTGATCAGCCCCGGAACCGGGCTGAATATCGAAGCTGACCCGGAAGCCGGTGCCAAACTGGCCGGCGCGGCCGAGTCCGAAGGCGGCATGCTGGAGTTCTTCCAGAACATCGTGCCGACCTCGCTGCTGTCGTCGCTGACCGAGGGCAACGTGCTGCAGACGCTGTTCGTGGCCCTGCTGGTCGGCTTCGGTATCCAGGCCATGGGGACCGCGGGAGAGGGACTGCTGCGGGGGATCGGGTCGGTGCAGAAGCTGGTGTTCCGCATCCTGGCCGGCATCCTCTGGCTGGCCCCCATCGGCGCCTTCGGCGCCATCGCGAAAGTGGTGGGCGACACCGGGTTTGACGCCGTGATCCAGATGGGCGTGCTGATGGGCGCCTTCTACATCACCTGCATCATTTTCGTCTTCGGCATCCTGGGCCTACTGCTGCAGTTCGTGGCCCGCACCAATGTCTTCAAGCTGGTCCGGTATCTGGCGCGGGAGTACCTGCTTATTGTCGCCACGTCGTCGTCGGAATCGGCCCTGCCGCGGTTGATCGCCAAACTGGAACACGCCGGGGTGCAACCTGCCACCGTCGGAATCGTTGTGCCGACCGGGTATTCGTTCAACCTCGACGGCACCGCCATCTACATGACCATGGCCTCGTTGTTCATCGCCGACGCCATGGGCAACCCGCTGGCCATCGGTGAACAGCTGTCGCTGTTGTTGTTCATGATGGTGGCCTCCAAGGGGGCGGCCGGCGTCAGCGGAGCCGGGTTGGCCACGCTCGCCGCCGGGCTGCAGAGCCACCGGCCCGAGCTGCTCGACGGCATCGGCTTGATCGTCGGCATCGACAAGTTCATGTCCGAAGCCCGTGCGCTGACCAACTTCTCGGGCAACGCCGTCGCGACCATCCTGATCGGCGCCTGGACCAAGACCTACGATCACGACCGGTTGACCGAAGTGCTCGACGGGAAGCGACCGTTTGATGAGCAGACGATGGTCGACGACCATCCGGTGGCTGGTGATCGCGAGGAGCTGGCTGCGGCGAAGGCGGAGAAGGTCTGAGCAGACCATGGTTGAGCCTTGACTTGAGCTGTGTTCAAGCTAATGGTCACGGCCGTCGGCGGTGGCTGGGCGTTCGGCTTGCGTAGGACTCGACCACCCCGGAGCCCAGTGTGGTTCACCGATGGCGACGGGACGCGGGTCACCGCCGTCATCACCGACACCGCAACCGGTGTCGTGCCCGGCCGAGTCGCCGGCCTGGAACTACGCCATCGCCAGCACGCCCGCGTCGAAGACCGCATCCGCGAACTCAAACGCCGGCGTCCGGGACCTGCCGCGAATTCCCCGCGAGACAGTCCGTGAGCTACGCGCACTCGTCGAACAGCAACTCCCGGAGACGGTTGCGCCCTCGGTGCAGCCGCGAGGCGACCGTTCCCACCGGAATGCCGAACATCACCGCGATCTCGGTGTTGCGGTAGCCCTCGACGTCGGCGTAATAGATCACCGCGCGGAGGTCCTCGGGCAGTTCGCGCAGGGCCGTGGTGGCGGCTCCCGGGAGATTCACCAGCACTTCGAGCTCTGCCGATCGCGAAGCGAAACGCGACGACTCCAGCTGGTTCGACAACTGACCGTCGGTGAGATCACCGCTGAGCAGCTCGTCGGGGCGGCGCTGGCTGTGGCGGTAGTGGTCGACCCAGGTGTTGACGAGGATCCGATAGAGCCACGACTTCGTGTTCGAGCCCGCGCGGAAGGTCTTGAACGACACGTACGCCTTGAGCATGGTGTCCTGGACCAGATCCTCGGCGTCCTGCCGCTGTTTGACCATGGATTGCGCGTGCCCGAGGAGATAGCCGGTGAAGGGAAGGACTTCACGCTGGAATCGCTCGGCGTGGGGCGGCAACGGCATCTGAGAGTTCGTCTGAGCATCAATCGTGTTCGGAACAAGCATGAGTCGGTTTCTCCGGTGGTTTTCGTCCGTCGTGATCTGACAAGCCCGAATGCGGCCGCGTTCTGCCACATGGCGATGTCCATCCTGTCGGGGTGAGACCGCCCGAACCTGGAGGGAATGTGGAGATCCGGTGGAGAATGACGGCACGTCGTCGACGACAATGTCGACGTCGAGCCCAGCCCCAGGGCTGCCATACCACACAGGAATTGGAAAACTATTTCAGCACAGCACTTTTCACAGCATCGCCATGGTTCGCCGCAACCGGTTGAGCAGATTCTCGGCATCGGAGCCCTGCACGCAACGGGCGCGGGCGAGCTGCACAGGCAGCACCGAACCGCAAATCACCTGCTGCACAGAGATTTACGACTGACGGGACCACCACTTGTACAGCTGGTCCATGGTGAGCCGTGGACGTTCGGCGGTCACGACGCTGAGGATGCGCGTCTGACCGTCGGTCCAGCCCACCACGGGCACATCAGCGTCGAACCCGCACACCAGGACACCGCGTCCCCGCTGCGGCCCGGTGCTCACCCGCCACGGTCCTGGCGACTGGATGCCACCCGGACAGTCCACCACCACCAGTCGACTCACCAGCTCGTCGAACGCATCGGTCATCGGCTGGGTGCCTCCGAACAGCGTGAAGGTCGCAGAGTCGGGCCCGTCGCGGGCCACACTGGCACCGCACTGCACAGCAGCCAGCGGCACTTGCCCGGATTCGAGGTCAAGGGCCACGTCGTCGCAGGAATCCGGTTCGTATCCCGATGGGAGGCCGTCGCGCAACTGTTCGGAATGTGTCCGGTCCACACTCGTGATCGTCTGCGCCGGAGGGGTATCCGATGACGGCCAGGCGGCCCAGGCCGATACCGCACCGATCACCGTCACCGCGCCCGCCAGTACAATGCGAATTCCACCAGAAATGTTGACAGGAAACAGTTTTCGTCCCCCATCGGGGAGCGAGGCGGGTGGGCTCGGATCAGAGAACAGATTCCACCATTCCCTGTCGTCGCCACCCGGCGCCGGGCTGTCATAGGACAGCGATGTTCGTCCGTGTTCGTCAGGCATCAGATCGGGGGTCAGGATGCCGGCGGTGGCGGACCGGCAACGGGTGGCTGCAGTGCGGGGGTCACCGGCGCACCGCGCCGTGCGGGTTCGCCGGCAGCCGGCGTCCCCACCCAGACGGGATCATCAGCGTCCGGCTGAGGTGCCGCCTCCGGAATCGGGGTGCCCTGCCGGGCGGGCGGTGCCGACTCAGCGGGCAGTGCCGTGCCCTGCCAGACCGGTGGCGGCGCGGTGATGGCCGTACCTGTAACGTCGGCGCCCGGCACTGCGTCCTCGCCCGGGGGCGCAGGACTGTCCACGGCCGGCTCCAGGCGCGGTGCGCGGAGCGGGGCCGGCGCCGTGCCGGGTGACTCCACACCATCGGGTTGCACAGCGGTCCAGGTGAGCAGATCCCGCCCGCCTGCGCTGTAGATTACCCGGTCCGGCGACTCACCCGTCACGTCGAAATACAGTTTGCCGCTGACCTTCTGCCCCTGAGCCAGAGTGCTGGGATTGACGCCCTGCGGCGTGGCCACCTCGAACAGCACCCGGTAGGCCTGGCCGGTACCGGATCGCGCGTTGAAATTGGGGATCACCGGAACGACGGTGCCCTGCAACGCCTCATCGGTGGCGTCGGCCTCCCATAGGGCACCGCGCACCGGATACGGAATGACGGCCGCGCTCGGCCGCAATGCGCTCACGGTCCAGCCTTGGACGACGGTTCCGTCGATCACCTGCAGTTGGTGACCGAGCCCACCGGAGCTCGGGCTGTCGGCGGCGTGGGCCGTGGGAAGGGCGGTCGCGGCGATGCTCGCGACACCCAGCATCACCACGGTGATACAGACTTGCGTTCTCTTCACTGCGTCTCGACTCCTTTGAACCGACATGGGTCGCACTGTGATGTCGTCGAGTAACGCAGGGCTGGGCAATGGAACTCAGCTCGCGCACCGGCGCTCTCACTGAGTTAGACGTCGTGGGCCGCCGCACCATTCATGTGTGTGACTGTTGTTCACCTACTGGTAACCGACCATCCATGTAGGACCGGCCGCGAGCCCGGACACCGCGTCGACGGCGAGCAGGCCTGTTTCAGCGCCTCGATCGCGAGTGTGATGGTGACCTTGTCGCCAACCACGGCCCCACCGGTCTCCAGCGGGGTGTCGATGTCGATGCCGAAGTCCCGACGGTTCAGCACCACCGACGCCTCGAAACCGACGACCTCGCCATGCCCCGACGTCGACCCACGAGCAGTTCTGCGGGTTCTCCTGGCCGATTGTGTGCGCCTCGTTGGACTGGCGCGTCACCCACGTCGTACTGGCTGCACAGGCGGTCGCAGTGGGGCGCTGAGCCCGAGGCTCACTCGGGATCGGAATTCGACTCGAGGTCCAGCCAGCTCTCGTCGGGGCCCCGCGAGGTGCTGACGGCCAGAAAGAAACCACCATCGACGGGGCTGCGACCCAGAGAGCTGCGCCCCTGCGACGTCGATGCCCGCGGCTCGTGACCCCGGCCCCCCTCATCGACGGATTCGTCGTCACCATACGGCGGCAGCGTCGGTGGCGTCAGCGCAATTGCTTCTGCAGGCTCCCAATGGTCTGACAGCGGTGGCGGATCGTCGGGTCTCGGCGAGGGGGAAGAGTCGACGTCGTGGTGTGTCGCCGGTACCTCCTCCAGCCGTACCGTCACCCGTCGTGTTGCCGGAGCATCTGTGGGCCGGTTGCCGTTGGCAGAGGCACCGCCGGGCAAGGTGCTCCCGCGCGACGTGGGCTCGGCGAATCGCACCATGCTGGCGTGGATTCCGTGTTCCTCGAGGCGTGCCCGCACCGCCGCTTCCAGGTACTCCAGAGTGGCGCGCGCACGCTCCATGCCGACCGTATCGGCCTTGTGCAACAGATTGCCGCCGTTGCCGCCCCCATCCGCGCGCACCACCACAGCGCCCTGGTTGGCTGCGGACCGGCGAACCGCCTCGTTGACCACATGGTCGAGGAACTGAACGAGTTCGTCGCGCTGCACGCTGCCGAGGTGGGTGCTCCGCTCGGCGAAATCGACGTGCACCTCCCCATCCGTCACCGGAGCCTCTTCTTCGGTTCGAATGACGACCACCCGGCGCGCCGTCTCGTCCGACCCGAAATCGTGTGGTCTGCCAGCGGTGTCGGGAATTCCCCGTCCCCGCGATTCCGCCCGGAATGTCACCTGCGACGTCGGGACTCCGCCGTCTCGGAGCTGACGGTGCACCTCCTCCTCCAGGACCCTGTGGATCTCGGCGGCTCGCCGCTCGCCCACGGTTGTCGGCCTGCCGTTGTACGGCCAGCCCTGGAAGGGCCATCGGCGCCCGTTGCCACCGACATCGACATACACCACCAGCCGAGTCGAAGCGGGGTTGGCCTGGTATCTCTGCGTGGCTTGCAGGGCAATCTGCGTGGCGCGAGCGTGAACGGTGCGCAGTTCCCGGTCATCGAGCGTCTTGGCCTTCTCCCGGAAACGCAGCTCGATGGATGCGTCCATGTCCAGGGTCCCGTTGTCCGAATCACTCTCTGATCCAGTGGTATTCGCGTCGGGTGTCGTCGCCGGCGCGCCCCAGTTCAGGCCCCACCACCGGCGACCTGCCGACGGCTCGATGGCGGGCTCGTGTGTCCGCCCGATCCCCAGAAGCGGCCGTCCGGTGACACGGTGATCGTCACCGTCCAGTCCGTCATGGCGGCCGGCCACGATGCGCCCGAAGTTGGTCAGCGACTGCGACCGCGATCCCATCGTGTCCACGTAGCGGTAGTACGACGTGTGGGTCATCACGGTGGACATCTCATCCATGGACCTCGGAAACTCCGACGCCAGGCGGCGTGCACCGAACTGCTGCAGCGCGGGATCGATGCCTTGGCCGATCATCGCATTCGGATCCGGTGTGCGCCCCAACGCGGTGACCGGATCCCGTGACGAGCTGGCGACAAAGACATTGGTCCCGATGCCGAAGTCGGCGGCGGTGCGCTGAGGCCCCGCTCCCGGAGACCCGAGCAAGGTGATGGTCCGCACCTGTCCGGCCAGTCGACCGTCGCGGCCCGCAAACGACGTGGTGGTCGAACCGTAGGAGTGGGCGAACACGTGGTTGTTCGAGAACCTGCTCCCCTCAGGGGCGTTGGGATCCCGCCCTGCATTGAAGGCTCTGATGTCGGCGTGCAGAACTTCCCCGCCCGCTTCCGCCAGCGCTCTGCCCGTCACCCGGACAGAACGCCACCCGCTGGGTGCGTCATAACCGATCCACACGATCACCACGGGATCGGGCGCCCCTTCGGCACGGGCGGAATCCACCAGGTTCATGGCGTCATCGAGGAGGTCACGGAGGCTGGCCATGGTGGTGGTCATGCCCGGCACGATCCATGACACCGAGGACGCGCGGTACGGGTCGCCGCCGACGGCGACGAGTATCCGACCGTCCCGGGAGTAGGCCTCGGGCTCGAAGCTCAGCACCATGGGCCGCCCACCGTCGCTCGCCTGCGAACGGTGTCCCGCTTGACGCAGTGCACTGTGGACCGCATCGAGCCGCGTGATGAACGCCGGCAGTCGCGAAGGATTGGCTCCTTCGCGTGCCCTCGCGTCTGCCAGCGCTTGGCGATTGGCCTCATCGCGCACCCGAGGCGGTAACCCCTCGGCACTTCCCACCTGCTCTGGATAGGCGGTGATCATCGCACGACGTTCCCCCTGCGACAATGCCTGCCACCAACGGGCATTCAGTCGCGCGGTCGCTGTGCTGCGTGCAGCGTCGCCTCGCGGCGGCCGGATCAGGTTCGCATCAACGAGCCTGTCCGGACCGACGAAGGGTGTGTCCGTCGGGGAAACTCTCTTCCTCAAGGCCTGCCGCGACAGCGCCCGAGTGGACCCGTCGACTTCGCGGTCAGGTTCGAACCGGGGGATGTCCCGGGCCATGAGGTGATCGACGCGCTCCTCCGGCATGGTGAGGAAGCTGTCACCCGACCCGGGTGCGCGGCGCGGCACGGGCTTGGTCGTTTTCCCCTCCTGCCTCTGGTCACCAGCGTCGGCATCAGTGTTGCTGCGTGACGCAACAGGACGAACCTTCGTGCGCGGCTCCTTCACCGGCGGACGGTCGCCAGAGTCCTCGTTGTCACTCGGCACGTCGAAGCGCACGCGGCGGTTCCGGCGCGGAACGACGGGGGCGTCATCTGTCGGCGCGGTGCGAATCGGATCATTCTGCACCGCAGCGTCATTGGCCTGTTTCGGATTCGAGTCCAGCGCTGACCACGGCTGCGGGCCCAGCGACGATGGTCGGGCCAATGATGGCGCAACAGGGGCGGCGTCGCTGCGTCTGTGGGACCACGGCGCGGGACGTTCTGTACGCGTGTGGGATGAGCCCTTGCGCAGGGCGCTGCGGGGCTTGCCCTGCGAGGCCAAATGGGTATTCAGCGCACCCAGGTTCTTGGTCGCCTCGGGGGTCTCGGCGACGCCCGATGTGTCGGTGGCGGAACTCAACGAGAACCCGCCGGGAACCCCCACGGCTCCCCATTCTTCGTCCAGATCGTCGACACCCTTTGATGCGACGTCCTGTGATGGTGCACCCCGTGACTCGTCCCGAACGGTAGTCCCGTCCGCGGCATCGTCGGCGGAGGACCGAGGCGGCGCCGGATGGCGGAGATCGGGCGTGAAACCTCCCGGCACACCTACAGCACCCATCGCCTCCGGGGATTCCTCTCCTTCATTCGAGGAGTTGGTCTCGGCAGGCGCGATCTGCCCGGTCGGTGTGGAACTATTCCGCCATGAGGTGACCGCCGCGAGTGCTCGCGGCAGATATCGTTGCCCGGCCCCAACTGCGGAGGACGACAGCCACGCCACACCTTCACCGAGTCGGTCTGCGTAGGTTGCGCTCATCCCGAGTGTGTACAGCAGCCAGGGATAGGCATTGTCGATAGACCGGAACGTCTCGCCTCCGCTGAGAGCGTTGACCACACCTGGAAGGATCGCTACCAGCGCCGGAGGCGTGAAATGGATGAACTGCTTGGCAGCATCGGCGGCAGTGACGTTCGGGTCGAGCATCTCGGTGACGGTGCGCACGATGAGGTACGTCGAGGCCGGAACCACCGTGGACATCGCCAGGGGGTTGCGCGCCAGCACGGACGCGGCGATCCCGCCTCCACGAACAGTCGCCGTCGCAAGGGCGTAGCCGAACTTCGGCCAGAAATCCACGTTGCCCAAGCCGGGCGCCGGCGGTAGATCAACCAACTGCGCAGCCAGGCGTTCCAGTTGCAGGATGTCCTTTCCGATCAGGGAGATCTGGCGCTCCGTGCTCTCCGAGACGTGGGCGCCACGTTCTTCGAACAGGTGCTGGGCTCTCTCGATCATCGTGAATCGAGTACGTAGTGAACTGATTCGTCGGGTCAGCGCTTCCTGGGTCAAGTAGACAGGCTGACTCTCCACCGCACCGGCATCGGCCGCGCGGGAGGAATCAGACTCCGAGAGGAGCCGCAGCCTGCCCTTGGCCAGTGCGATCCGCTCGGTTTCCGGCATCGGAAGACCCGCTCCGATGGCGAGAGAGAGTACTGAGTCGGCCAGACGCGGAAGGTAATCTGCGAATCCCGCCGCAAAGAAGACCAGTCCCTGTAAAGACCCGGAGATGGCCGCCCATTCGCTGACCGACAACCTGGGGTTCTCGCCGGTCAACAGTGAACGGTCCATGATCGGGCCGAGATTGACGAACCCGGGGACGTTGAGCGGAAGCACCAGATCGAAGGAGGTCTCGCTCATCAGGCGCGCACTGTATGTGGCGTGCCGCGCCAGGCCCCCCATGGTGAGTGCGGCCTTCGTGTGTGTACCGGCGATCAGGGAGACGAAGTTCAGCGCCTGGGGATTCTGCAATACCGGCGCAATGTACGGCGGCGCCATCAACACACTGGGCAAGAGGGCATTTCGAGCCCGGATGAGCCGACCTTCATCTCGCAGCAATCCCTGGACCGAGCCAATCGCCTTGCCGACAATGGCCCCCGCGACGTTGTGCAGCATCCGGTAGGCCGTCTGTTCTGACGCGGAGAGTGCGCGGCGAGGGTGCGCGGCGACCAGCGTCTGGAGATCTTCGAGGTCCTCCATGAGGCTCGCCAGAACCGGCTCCCCGGTTTCGGGATCTGTCAGGTCCTGTCGGAGGATCTGGATAAACGCCGCATCGTCGCGGTGAGCGACGTCCCGGTAGATGGTGGTTGCTTTGCCGAGGGCAACCGCCAGCGGCACGGGGTTCGCCCACCCCAGTGCGCTGACCGCTCCACCGCCGGAGGTCTCCGGACGGGTGGCCTCCTCGACGTCGCGGGCGGGTAAGGCCGTATCCACCGCCCGTCGTATGTGGTCGTCCAGCGCGCCGTCGAGGTCGCCGCGCTGGACAACCGGCAGATTACCGTCGTA
>JBEVFK010000082.1:0-10484 GCA_040512325.1 Mycobacterium sp.
TCGGCGACCTGCCGCGGGATCATGCACATCCACCAGCCGTTGTAGTCGACGTCGACCCGCCGGTGCAGCAGCCGGCTGCGGAGTTCCTCTTCGTCGTTGAGCCGGAACTTGGCGAAGTTGTGGTCGTACTCGGTGTTGATGGCATTGGTCCACATGAAGTTGGCCTGATCGACCATCTCGCCCATGACGTGCAGGTGGCTGGGCTCCTGCAGGTTGAGCATCTGACCGCCGACCAGCGTCGGGACCTTGGCGAAGCGGTTGAACGCCAGCGCCCGCAGAATCGAGTCCGGCTCGACGCGGATGTCGTCGTCCATGAACAGGATCTGTTCGCAGTCGGTGTGGTTCAGCGCCTCGTACATCACCCGGCTGTAGCCGCCGGAGCCGCCCAAGTTGGGCTGGTTGTGAATGGTCAGCCGGTTGCCCAGCGCTTCGGCCGCGGCCGGGAAGTCCGGATGGTCCTTGGCCTTGCTGGTGCCCTGATCGGAGACGATCACCGCGCTGATCACCTTGTCCACCAACGCATCCGAGGTCAGCGCCGCCAACGCGGTGACGCAGTCCGCCGGCCGGTTGAACGTCGGGATGCCGACAGCGACGCTCGCCCGCCCCGGCGCCTCCGTTGGCGCGTACCAGCCCGCGCTGTGCAGCGTCGAGTTGGCGTCGGTGGTGATGTCGAACCAGATCCAGCCGCCGTCTTCGAACGGGGTCAGTTCGATCTCGAATTCCACGGAGGCGCTTGCGCCGCCATCAGACCCAGTGGCGGGACCGATGTGCTCGCTGGAGATCGGCGCTCCGCCGACGGTGATCCTGGCGCCGGTGGCCTTGGACCGGTAGACGTCGACGCGGCCACTGCCGGTCAGTTCGACCCGCAGCACCACCGACTCCAGCGTCGTCCACCGGCGCCAGTAGCTGGCCGGAAACGCGTTGAAGTACGTCGCGAAGGACACCTCGGACTCGGCGCCGATCTCGAGCTGCGTGCGCGTGGGCGCATGCGCGCGCCGGGCGTTGGTGTCCGACTCGTCGATGTAGAGCTTGCGGACGTCCAGCGGTTCACCGGGACGGGGCAGGATGACGCGGGAGAGCAGGCTGATCGCCCGCGACTTGTCCGCGGCCAGCGCGCCGGATGGGATCTCGCTCATATGCTTTCCGTGCCTGTCTCGCTGAGCGGCGCACCGTCGACCAGGTGCGGCGCCAGGGTGTTGTCGTACATGTTGAGCGCACTGGCGATCGCCATGTGCATGTCGAGGTACTGGTAGGTGCCGAGCCGGCCGCCGAAGAGCACCTTGGCCGAGGCCGTCTCCGTCTTGGCGTGCTCACGGTAGGTGGCCAGCAGTTCGCGGTCGGCTTCGGTGTTGATCGGGTAGTACGGCTCATCGGTGTCGTCGGCGAACCGGGAGAACTCCCGCATGATCACCGTCTTGTCGGTCGGATAGGCCCGCTCCGGATGGAAGTGCCGGAACTCGTGGATGCGGGTGTAGGGCACCTCGGGGTCGTTGTAGTTCATCACCGGGGTGCCCTGGAAATCCCCGGTATCCAGCACGTCGAGTTCGAAATCCAGGGTGCGCCAGCCGAGTCGTCCCTGGGAGTAGTCGAAGTAGCGGTCCAGCGGTCCGGTGTAGACCACCGGAGCCTCCGGGCTCTCGGCCCGCAACTGAGAGCGCACGTCGAACCAGTCGGTGTCGAGGCGCACCTCGATGCGGTCGTCGGCGGCCATGTTCTCCAGCCACGCGGTGTACCCGTCTTTCGGCAGGCCCTCATAGGTGTCGTTGAAGTAGCGGTTGTCGAAGGTGTAGCGCACCGGCAGGCGGGCGATGTTGGCCGCGGGCAGATCTTTGGGGTCGGTCTGCCACTGTTTGGCGGTGTAACCCTTGACGAAGGCCTCGTACAACGGCCGGCCGATCAGCGAGATGGCCTTTTCCTCGAGGTTCGTGGCCTCGGCGGTGTCGATCTCGGCGGCCTGCTCTTTGATGAGCGCCCTGGCCTCGTCCGGGGTGAAGTACTTACCGAAGAACTGCGACACCAGGCCGAGGCCCATGGGGAACTGGTAGGCCTGGCCGTTGTGCATCGCGTACACGCGGTGCTGGTAGCCGGTGAAGTCGGTGAACTGCCGCACGTAATCCCACACCCGCTTGTTGGAGGTGTGGAACAGATGGGCGCCGTATTTGTGGATCTCGATGCCGGTTCGCGGCTCCGCCTCGGAATAGGCGTTACCCCCGATGTGGGGTCGGCGCTCGACAACGAGCACCCGCTTGTTCAGCTGGGTGGCGGCGCGCTCGGCGATCGTCAGGCCGAAAAATCCGGACCCGACAATGATTAGGTCATATGGGTCAGTCATCGGCAGCTAGGGTATCCGACCGCCGCCCGGTGGCCGATCGGGCCGCGCGGACAGCGCCACCTCCAAACCGTTCGTTACCTCCCGGCCCGCATGTTTGTCGCCAACTGTCGCCGGGCCGGCGCCTCCACCAGGAAGGCCCCGGATTGCGGGCCCACAACGGCGCAGCGACCGAAGGTCGCAGTTAGTTCACGATTCGGTCTCGCCACTCTGGACTCACTCGTCACAGCCGTACCATCGAATCCGTTGCTTACCCCAGCACACGTAGTCCAGATATTGAGGAGACTTCCGTGCCAAACCGTCGTCGACGCAAGCTCTCGACAGCCATGAGCGCAGTCGCCGCCCTGGCAGTCGCGAGTCCATTTGCAGTCGTTGCTGTTACCGATCTCTCGACGGGCAAAGACGCCCCCCAACAGCATGAATTCACCCAAGCCGCGTTGGTCACCGACCTGCCCGGCGAATTGATCTCGGCCCTGTCCCAGGGACTGTCGCAGTTCGGCATCGCGGTACCGCCGCTGCCGGGCGGCCTGAGTCCGGCGGGTGCCGGGCTGGCCAGTCCGAGCCTGGCAACCACCGGGCTCACCACACCGGGCCTGACGACACCAGGTCTGACGACACCCGGTCTGACCACACCCGGTCTGACCACCCCGGGCCTGACGACACCCGGTCTGACCACACCCGGTCTCACCACTCCGGGTCTCACCACGCCCGGTCTGACCACGCCGGGACTCACCACACCCGGCCTCACGACTCCGGGACTCACGACGCCGGGCGCCACGCTTCCGTCGTTGTCCGTTCCCGGAGCGTCGCTCACCGACGCCGGCCTGACCAGTCCCGGACTGACCAGTCCCGGACTGACCGCGCCGGGCGCCCTGGGCGTATCCACTCCCGGCCTGGGCCTTGGCCTGCCGGGTGAGATGCCGATCAGTGCGCCGATCGGTCTGGATCCGATGGCGGGCACCTACCCGATCATGGGCGACCCGTCGCTGGGTCTGGGTGTGCCTGCCGCCACGGGTGGTGGCGGTCTGATCAGTGACCTGAGCAGCGCTGCCAATTCACTGGGCGCCGGTCAGGCCATCGACCTGCTGAAGGGCATCGTGATGCCCGGGATCATGGGTGCCATCAAGGCGGCCCAGCCCGCAGCCGCGGCGGCACCGCTCCCGGTACCGCCGCCCGCATGACCTGGATAACTGAATAAGCCTGTTACCAAACGGCACCGCAGGGGTGGGCTCACCCCAACCCCCCTCGGGGACAAGCCCACACTTCCCTGCGGTGCCGTTGCAGGTTTCACTTTGGTCCCACTAATGCCGTGTTGAAACTCTAGTAACAGCAGACCCATACGTAACATCGTCCCGTGCCGTTCCGTCGTCCCGCACCGTTCATGCTGCTCACCGCGATCGCGGCCTCAGCGTTCCTGGTGCCATGGGCCATCGATGGCGTCCCCCCGGGTGTTGATGCCCCCCGCGCCGCAGACACCCGACTGGTCGAGGAACCGCTCGCGGGTCTCGGCGGCGGCGAGACCATCCGCGAGATCGCCCAGGACACCCCGTTTTCCATGGTGGCCCTCACCGGCGACGACCTCACCGGCACCGAGGTCAAGGTCCGCGCCAAGCACGGCGACGGCAGCTGGGGACCTTGGTACGACGCCGAGACGCTCGAAGGCCCCAACGCCCTGGACGCCTCGACCGACGGGCCGCGCGGCACCGATCCGGTCTTCGTCGGACTCACCAACGCCGTACAGATCTCGGTCACCCGGCCCCCGGACGCCCCGATCACCACCGCGCCCCCGGCCGACAACAGTGCCGAGCTGGGCTACCGGCCCGCCAACACCGAAACCTCGCTGGCGCAGAACATGTCCGCCATCCTGATCACCCCGCCGCAGGCGCCGGTCGACGTGCGCTTCACCCCGCCGGTCGGCGTGCTGGCCCCCGGCCAGCCGCCCAGCATCATCAGCCGCGCCCAGTGGGGCGCCGACGAATCGCTCAAGTGTGGAAACCCGCGCTACGACAAGGGTGTCCGCGCGGCCGTCGTCCACCACACCGCGGGCAGCAACGACTACGGCCCGCAGGACTCCGCAGCGATGGTGCGCGCCGCCTACGCGTACCACACCCGGACGTTGGGCTGGTGCGACATCGCCTACAACGCCCTGGTGGACAAGTACGGCCAGGTGTTCGAGGGTCGCGCCGGTGGCATCGACCGACCGGTCGAAGGGTCACACACCGGCGGCTTCAACACCGACACCTGGGGCGTGGCCATGATCGGCGACTTCCAGGTGGTGCCGCCCACCGAGATCCAGCTCCGCACCACCGGCCGGCTCCTGGGCTGGCGTCTGGGCCTCGACCACGTGGACCCCAAGGGTTTCCTGAAGCTCGCCTCGGCCGGCGGCTCGTACACCCACTTCCCCTACGGCACCATGCCGACGCTGCCGACGATCTTCACCCACCGCGACGTCGGCAACACCGAGTGCCCGGGCGATGCCGCCTACGCCGCCATGGACCAGATCCGCGACATCGCCGCCCGCTTCAACGACCCGCCCGGACCGATCACCCTCGAGGACCGGCTGCGCGGCGGCGCCATCCACACCAAGTGGAAGCGCATGGGCGGCGAAACCAGCGCCCTCGGCGCTCCGCGCGGGCCCGAGGCCTCCGCGACCCGCAACGCCCGCTACGTCTCCTTCACCCGCGGAGCCATCTACTGGTCCCCCGAGAGCGGCGCCCAACCCGTGGGCGGCGCCATCTACGACGCGTGGGGGGCGCTCGGCTACGAACTGGGCCTGCTCGGCCTACCCACCAGCGGCGAGATCCACGAGCCGCAGTGGATCGTGCAGAACTTCCAGCACGGCACGCTGAACTTCGACCGCGAGACCGGCCTGGTGACCAGAGTGGTCGACGGGGTGGCCCAGGAACTGCCACCGCTGGGACCCGACGGGCCGCCGGTACAGCTCGAGCGGTTCACCCCGATCGCCCTGGACTAGGGGCCCGGCTGCATCAGCCCCAGAAGCGTTCCAGCACCTGCGCCAGTCCGTCCTCGGAGTTGCGCGCCGTCACCTCGTCGGCGGCCGCCAGCGCCTCGGGATGCGCGTTGCCCATGGCGACCCCCAGCCCGGCCCAGCGCAGCATCGGGACATCGTTGGGCATGTCGCCGAACGTCATGATCTGCTCGGCGCCGATCCCCAGCGGGGTGGCGACCGCTTCCACCCCGGTGGCCTTACTGATGCCCAGCGGGACGATCTCGATGAGCCCGTTGTTGGTGCTGTAGGTGAGGTCGCCCTCGGTGCCGAGGTGCTCGATCAGCGCGGCCGCCATATCGGCGCTGCGCGCGCCCGCCTTGCGGATCAGGAGTTTCACCGCCGGAGCCGACAACAGATCCTCGATCGACACCTCGGTGTTGTCGGGATTCAGCCACGCGTGCTCGTAGCCGGGCGAGCTGACGAACTGCGGGGTGGCGGCATCGTGGGCGCTGCGGCCCACCCGTTCGACCGCCAACCCGGCGCCGGGGATCACGCGCAACGCGATCTCGGCCAGTGCCGCCAGCGCCTCCGTGGACAACGTGCGGGCCGACAGGATCCGGTCGGTGGCCGGGTCGTAGAGCACGGCCCCGTTGGCGCACACCGACATCGGCGCGAAGCCCAGCGCGTCCACCACCGGGTGGATCCAGCGCGGCGGGCGCCCGGTGGCCAACACGAACGTCGTCCCGGCATCCACCGCGGCGCGGACGGCCGCCCGGGTTCTCGGCGACACGTGCTCGTCGTCGTCGAGCAGTGTGCCGTCCACATCCGTGGCGATCATGGCGGGCTGGAACTCAGTGCTCGTCAATCTCTTCCTGCCTGTCTGCGAGCGCGCTCTGCGAGCTCGGCCTGGTCGAGCAACATTGCCTCATCGAGGGTCGGGGCGCTCCCACCGAGTCGCTGCGGCAGCCAGTACGCGCCGTCGGGCCGCGGGTATTCGTGCTGCACCCGGTGCAGCACGCTGTCCATCGCCGCGCGAACGGAGGTTTCCAGCTCGACGGCGGTCCCCGTGGGCGGCAGCGCCGGGCCCGCCATCACCGTGACGGGAATCTTCTTGCGGCCCAAGTTCTTCGGGTGGTCCTTTGTCCAGATGCGCTGCGCCCCCCACACGATGAGAGGAACGACGGGCACCTGCGCCTCCAGCGCCATCCGGGCGGCGCCCGTCTTGAACGCCTTGAGTTCGAAACTCCTGCTGATGGTCGCCTCCGGGTACACCCCCACCAGTTCGCCCTCTGTCAGTCGCTGGACGGCGACGGCATAGGCGCCGGCCCCGGCCCGTCGGTCCACCGGGATGGTCTGGGAGTGGGTGATCAGGAAGTTGACGAACCGCACCTGCGTCATCTCGGCCTTGATCATGAACCGCATCCGGCGGCCACGCCGCTTCGCCGCCAATGCCGCGGGCAGCCAGTCGACGTAGCTGGTGTGGTTGATGGCCACCACGGCGCCACCCGTCTGTGGAATGTGTTCGAGGCCTTGGAAGGTGATCGCGGTGCCGCTGACGGTGACGGCGACTTCAGCCGCGATCTCCAGGGTTCGGAAAACGGGCTCCACGTCACCTACTCCGGACCGGACCGATCGGCTTTGGCCTGAGCGCGACGGACGGCTTCCTCGGCGTCCAACTGAGCCGCCTGCGCCAACGACGGTGCCCCACCACCGAGGCGGTGTGGCACCCAGAACGCACCAGGAGGGTGCGGGCCGTAGCTCTCCTGGACACGTTCGAGGAGGTGCTGCATCCGGGAATGCAGCAGCGCGGTGAGTTCGGGCGCGGGCAGCGTCGGCATGATCGGCTCCCCGACCGCGATCGAGATGGGCACCCTGGGCCGCCACATGTTCTTGGGATGGTCCTTGGTCCAGACGCGCTGGGCGCCCCAGACGATGTGCGGCACGATCGGCACGTCTGCGGCGATCGCCATCCGCGCCGCACCGGACTTGAATTCCTTGATCTCGAAGCTGCGGCTGATGGTGGCCTCGGGATAGACGCCGACGAATTCGCCGTCCTTGAGCCGCCGGCAGGCCTCCGCGAACGAATCCGCACCCTGCTCGCGGTCGACGGGGATATGCCGGAAGCTCCGCATGAGCGGACCACTGATCTTGTGGTCGAACACTTCCTTCTTGGCCATGAACCGCACCTTGCGCGCCAGGCCTTGCTCGTAGGCGGGCAGGCCGGCGAAGGTGAAATCGAAGTAGCTGGTGTGGTTGATCGCGATGACCGCACCCCCGGTGCGGGGAAGATTTTCGATGCCGGACAACGTGAACTTCAGTCCCTGGATCTTCCAGGTGAGCCGCGCCAGCTGAATGGCGGTGCCGTATACCGGTTCCACAACTGTGCAGCCTAGTGGTCAAAGCCGACCGCGCCGGTGGCGGCTAAGCTCGAGGCGGTCTTCGTTGAGGCCTTCTTCGTCCGGCCTAGTTCCACCAGAGGGGTGTTTGTGCAGGTCACGAGCGTCGGCCATGCCGGCTTCCTGATTGAGACCCACGCGGGCAGCATCTTGTGCGACCCGTGGGTGAACCCGGCGTATTTCGGCTCGTGGTTTCCGTTCCCGGATAACAGCGGGCTGGACTGGCCGACGCTGGGAAACGTGGACTACCTCTACGTTTCCCATCTCCACAAGGACCACTTCGACCCGGAGAACCTGCGCCGCCACGTCAACAAGGACGCGGTGGTGCTCCTACCCGACTACCCGGTGCCTGATCTGCGCCGTGAGCTGGAGAAGCTGGGGTTTCACCAGTTCTTCGAGACCACCACGTCGGTCAAGCACCGCCTCAGCGGGCCCAAGGGCGACCTCGACATCATGATCATCGCGTTGCGGGCACCCGCCGACGGACCCATCGGCGACTCCGGCCTGGTGGTCGCCGATGGCGAGACCGTCGCCTTCAACATGAACGACGCCCGCCCCGTGGACCTCGATGTCCTGGAGTCGGCGTTCGGCCACATCGACGTCCACATGCTGCAGTTCTCCGGCGCCATCTGGTATCCGATGGTCTATGACATGCCCGAGCGCGCCAAGGCCGCGTTCGGCACTCAGAAACGCCAACGCCAGATGGACCGCAGCCGTCAGTACATCGCCCAGGTCGGCGCCACCTGGGTCATCCCGTCGGCGGGTCCGCCGTGCTTCCTCGATGACACATTGCGCGACCTCAACGACGATCACGGCGACCCGGCCAACATCTTCCCCGACCAGATGGTCTTCCTCGAGCAGCTGCACAAGAACGGCCACGACCGTGGACTGCTGATGATGCCCGGTTCCCGGGGGGACTTCGTTGGTTCTGAACTGAAGTCGCTGCAGCACCCGCTGCCCACCGACGAGGTGGAGGCCATCTTCACCACCGGTAAGGCGGCCTACATCGCCGACTACGCCGAGCGGATGGCTCCGGTGTTGGCTGCCGAGAAAGCCCGGTGGGCCCCGGCCGCGGGCCCATCGCTACTGGAGCCGCTGCGCGAGGTGTTCGAGCCGATCATGATCCAGACCGACCAGATCTGCGACGGCATCGGCTACCCGGTGGAGCTACGCCTCGGCTCCGAATCGGTGGTGCTGGACTTCCCCAAACGTCTTGTCCGAGAACCAATTCCGGACGAGAAATTCCGGTACGGCTTCGAGATCGCGCCCGAGTTGGTGCGCACGGTACTGCGCGACTCCGAACCCGACTGGGTGAACACGATCTTCCTGTCCACCCGGTTCCGCGCATCGCGGGTGGGCGGTTACAACGAATACCTGTACACCTTCTTCAAATGCCTCACCGACGAGCGGATCGCCTACGCCGACGGGTGGTTCGCCGAAGCACACGACGACTCCGCCTCCATCGAGTTGGAGGGCTGGGAGATCCAGCGCCGCTGCCCGCACCTGAAGGCCGATCTGTCGAAATTCGGTGTGGTGGAAGGCAAGACGTTGACCTGCAATCTGCACGGCTGGCAATGGAATCTTGCCAACGGCCGGTGCTTGACCACCAAAGGCCACGAGTTACGGAGCCGGAAACTGTGAGCGCACCTCCTCAGCAGTACTACGACGATGGCATGGTTCAGCTGGACCGGCAGGCAATCACGCTGCGGCGCTACCACTTTCCGTCCGGAACGGCGAAAGTGATTCCACTGCGGTCGGTTCGGGGCTATGACTCGGAGGAACTGGGGATGTTCCTTCAACGGTTCCGTCTCTGGGGCAGTTCCGATCTGCGGCGGTGGCTGCCGTTGGATGTGCGGCGGCCGCTGAAGTCCACGCTGGTGACCCTCGATGTGCCCGGGCTCAAGCTGCGTCCCGCGTTCACTCCGGCCCGGCCCGAGGAATTCCTCGCGATGCTCGACGAGTTGCTGGAGCGCTAGCTCTCCTCTTGTTCTCGGCGCTTGGCAACTTCCCGCCGCCGTTGCGCGGCGTAGCCCTGCCACGGGTACGACCTCCCCTCAGGTTTGTCGCGCAGTTATCCACAGTTGCGATTTGATCCACAGGCTGGGCTTTTACGACTTCGCGTGATGGTGGCGCCCGATAGACTCGCACACATGTTCGAACAGTTTCCGGCGGGAATCGACACGTTGAAGGGCAGCACCGACGCTGCCCGACTCGTTGATGCCGCCGTGGACTGGGCCAAACTTGCCGCCGCCAGCGACGCCCACCGATTGGCGATCATCGCCGAATACGCCGCCGGCTGGCTAGCCGCCGCCGGCGACGACACCTGCCTGTACTGGGTCGACGAAGAAGACGACGTGATCGGCGAAATCGGCGCCGCCTTCGGAATCTCGCCGCGCTGGGCCATGGGCGATCTACAAGTCGGCGCCGCAATGCGCGACCGCTTCCCCAAACTGGCCGCACTGTTTCTGCGGGGGGAGATCTCAGCGAAAGTGATGGCCACCGTCGTCGACCGCACCCTGCTGGTCACCGACCCCGACGCCCTGGCATTGATCGATGCGGCGTGTGTGGCGGCCGCGGTGACCTGCGGCTGGTCCGGGCTGTCGTACTACAAACTCAAAAACGCCGTCGATGTCTGGGTCAACCGCTACGACCCCGCCGCCGTGCGGCGGGTCCGCGACACCGTCCGCGGGCGCGGTGTGCAGGTCAGCACAGACGACACCGCCTCGGGCACCACCGCCATCTACGCCCGACTGACCACCCCCGGCGCCGCCCTGGTCATGGGACGGCTACGCAAAATGGCCAAAGGTGT
>JBEVFK010000083.1:0-20974 GCA_040512325.1 Mycobacterium sp.
GCGCTGCGGTCAACAACCTCGGCCCGAATTTCCCCTACGGCTGGGGCGCATTCCTCTCCCACGGCATCGGGTGGCTGCTCGAGCCCCTGGGACACTCCGCCAACCACGTCATCGAGACCATTGCGCTGCTCGGGCACATCGGCGTCATGCTGGTGTTCCTGCTGATCGTGTTGCACTCCAAGCACCTGCACATCGGCCTGGCACCGATCAACGTCACGTTCAAGCGCCTGCCCGACGGTCTGGGCCCGCTGCTGCCCATGGAGTCCGGTGGCGTGCTGATCGACTTCGAGGATCCCGCCGAGGACGCGGTGCTGGGCCGCGGCAAGATCGAGGACTTCAGCTGGAAGGGCTACCTCGACTTCACCACCTGCACCGAGTGCGGTCGCTGCCAGTCACAGTGCCCCGCGTGGAACACCGGCAAGCCGCTGTCTCCCAAGCTCGTGATCATGAACCTGCGCGACCACCTGTTCGCGAAGGCCCCGTACATCCTCGGCGACAAGGAATCCCCGCTCGAGAACACCCCTGAGGGCGGACTCGGCGAGGAAGTTCGCGGCGAGAAGCACAGCGAAGAGCACGCACACGAGCACGTGCCGGAATCCGGCTTCGAACGCATCATGGGCTCCGGGCCCGAGCAGGCCACCCGTCCGCTGGTCGGCACCCTCGAGCAGGGCGGCGTCATCGACCCCGACGTGCTGTGGTCCTGCACCACCTGCGGCGCCTGCGTCGAACAGTGCCCCGTCGACATCGAACACATCGACCACATCGTGGACATGCGCCGCTACCAGGTGCTGATGGAATCGGAGTTCCCCTCCGAGCTCGGTGTGCTGTTCAAGAACCTGGAGAACAAGGGCAATCCCTGGGGACAGAACGCCAAGGACCGGCTGAACTGGATCGACGAAGTCGAGTTCGACGTCCCGGTCTTCGGCAAGGACGTCGACAGCTTCGACGGCTACGAGTACCTGTTCTGGGTCGGCTGTGCCGGCGCCTACGAAGACCGCGCCAAGAAGACCACCAAGGCGGTGGCCGAACTGCTGGCCGTGGCCGGGGTGAAGTTCCTGGTGCTCGGCGACGGCGAGACCTGTACCGGCGACTCGGCCCGACGCTCCGGCAACGAGTTCCTGTTCCAGCAGCTCGCCGCGCAGAACATCGAGACCATCGACGGGTTGTTCGAGGGTGTCGAGACCGTCGACCGCAAGATCGTCGTCACCTGCCCGCACTGCTTCAACACCCTGGGCCGGGAGTACACCCAGGTGGGTGCCAACTACACGGTGCTGCACCACACTCAGCTGTTGAACCGCCTGGTCCGGGACAAGAAGCTGGTCGCGGTCGCCCCGGTGAGCCAGGACATCACCTATCACGACCCCTGCTACCTGGGCCGGCACAACAAGGTCTACGACGCGCCGCGTGACCTGATCGGCGCCTCCGGCGCCACGCTGACCGAGATGCCGCGCCACGCCGATCGCGGCCTGTGCTGCGGTGCCGGCGGCGCCCGGATGTGGATGGAAGAGCACATCGGCAAGCGCGTCAACGTCGAGCGCACCGAAGAAGCCATGGACACCGGCGCCTCCAAGATCGCCACCGGCTGCCCGTTCTGCCGCGTGATGATGAGCGACGGTGTCGACGACGTGGCGGCCACCCGTGAGGTCGACAAGGTCGAGGTGCTCGACGTGGCACAGCTGCTGCTGGGCTCGCTGGATCTGAGCACCGTGACGCTGCCCCAGAAGGGCGCCGCTGCAGCCGAGGCGGAGAAACGCGCTGCCGCGCTCGCTGAAGCACCAGCGGAGGTCGAGACCGAACAAGTCGAGGCCGAAGAAGAGGCCCCAGCCGAGACCGAGCCCGAAGAAGCTCCTGCCGAGGCGAAGACCCAGGCTCCCGTCAAGGGTCTCGGATTGGCCGGTGCGGCCAAACGTCCCGGTGCGAAGAAGGCGGCTGCGGCGCCCGCTGAGGAACCAGCCGAAGCCACGACCGAGACCGCCCCTGTCAAGGGCCTCGGTCTCGCCGGTGGCGCCAAGCGTCCCGGCGCCAAGAAGGCGGCTGCTGCACCTGCCGAGGAACCAACCGAAGCCAAGACCGAAACGGCCGCACCTGCCGCACCCGTCAAGGGCCTCGGACTGGCCGGCGGCGCCAAACGTCCCGGCGCCAAGAAGACAGCCGCAGCGCCCGCCGCGGACAAGCCTGCCGAAGCGGAAGCGAAGACCGAAGCCGCCGCACCCGCCGCACCCGTCAAGGGCCTCGGCATCGCCGGCGGGGCAAAACGCCCCGGGGCCAAGAAGGCTCCTGTCGCCGCCCCGGCCGCTGCCGAAGCCAAGGCCGACGCACCCGCAGCCGCCGAGGCCCCGGCAGAGGAAACGCCCAAGGCCGAAACCCCACCGGTCAAGGGTCTCGGATTGGCTGCCGGCGCCCGCCGCCCCGGCGCCAAGAAGGCTCCGGCCGCCCCGGCATCCGAGCCGAAAGCTGAGCCGGCACCAGAGGCCGAGGCCGCGCCGGCGCCCGAAGCCCCAGAGGCGGCCGAGCCCGAACCGGTAAAGGCAGAGCCACCCGTCAAGGGCCTCGGCATCGCTGCCGGTGCCCGCCGCCCCGGCGCCAAGAAGGCTCCGGCAGCAGCACCGAAGGCCGCACCCACCCCGACGCCCGAGCCCGAGACCGAGCCCGAAGCTCAGCCGGAACCTGCCGCCCCCGAGCCTGCCGCAGAGGCTGAAGCCCAGCCCGACGCGACCTCGACGGAGGGTTCGTCCAACGGTGAAGCCCGGATCGTCGGGGATGAGCCGCCGGCCAAGGGCCTCGGTATCGCCAAGGGCGCCCGCCGGCCAGGCAAGCGCTAGAACACCACACGGTGACTCTGCGCTCAGCGCCGAGAATCGGCCGAAAACGCGCGCTGAGCGCAGTGTCAACGGTGGTGGCAGCCCTCGCGGCCCTGTGCTGCGCGCCGATCGCCGGCGCGGCATCCGCAGACTGTGTGGTGGTCGACACCGATTTTGACATCGACGACATGATGTCGATCCCCACCGTCATCGGAGCGCGCCACGTCGCCGCGATCGTGACGACCGAGGGGTACACGCTGGCGCCCATCGGGGCCTCCGCCATCAGCCGCCTGATCGCCGAGCCCGGACAGCGCACCATCCCGGTGATCGTCGGTGCGGCAGCCGGCATGTCGGACGCCGAGATCGAAGACAAGATCGGCGCCTACGTGCTCGACTATCGCGCAATCATGAGTCGGCTCAACAACTTCCTGCCCACCGAACTGCCGCCCACACCTGTGCGGCACGACTACGCCCAGCAGGTCGTCGACGCCATCGCCGGCTGCGACCAGGTGGACGTCTTGGTCCTCGGCACCTTCGCCTCGTTCGAGAACTACAGTCCGGCGATCCGCGCGAAGATTGGCCGCGTCGTCATCACCGGCCGCCCGTTGGAAGGCGACCCGGAACTCGAGGCGGGTGAATCCTTCAATTGCGTCTACCACCGCCGATCGTGCGAGACGGTGTTTCACCAGCAGCTACCCGGACTCGACCACACCTTCGTCGACGTGCCGCGCAGCGACTGCGACACCACACCCAACAGGGCAGGCTGCGCCGGAACCGTTTACGGCCCCACCTTGGCCATGGCGCAGGCGCTGGGACCGGTGGGGCTGCCCAATACCCTCAAGCAGGTCATGCTCAACGACTCGGACACCTGGGCCGTCGACACCTGGGAGCAGTCGGGTTACGGCGGGCGCACGATGTTCTGGGACCAGTCGACCACGCTGGCGCTGCTGGACCCCGGCGCGTTCCGCCCGGTGGGTGCTCACGTCGAGACGGTGTTGAGCCCCCGGGACTTTGCGCTCAGGTGGACGGAGTTGACCAACCTGTCGGCGACGTACGCCTAACCGATCTTCGTCAGCGTGAACGGTGACGTCGTGACATTGCCGCCCGGGCAGCTGTAGTTGTCGTCGAGGGTGATCGTCCCGTTCAGATTGACGGGGTTCACCTCGATCTCGATGTAGGCGGGGGCGTAGTTTCCATCGGCGCAGATGGCACCGTCTGGTTTGGTGATGAGGAACTGCCACAGGCCGCTGACCAGCTTGGTGGGAACCTGCCAGCCCTGGTTGCTCGACACGGTGCCGGTGCACCCCTCGGTGGGGCAGGCGGTCTGCACGGTCCACACGTTTTCGACATCGCCTCCGGTATAGCTGCCGTTGAACGACGGCGGTTCAGCCTGCGCCGAGCCGGCGAGTCCCGTGGCAACCGCCGTCAACGCGACAGCTGCCGCCAGCGTGCGTGCGATGATCAGCTTCATTCCCTGGGCCTCCTGAGGAGATAGTGACTCGGCAAGTTAACAGTCACTTCGCAGGAAATCCGTGATTGTGGCCGGGATGTCTCTCAATGAATGCCGAAACGCAATCTGCCTCGAAAAAGCCTTCGACAGGCGTGGGACACTGGTTGACGTGAGCACCCACCAGCTACCTTGGCAGTCGACCGGCCATGGGACCCGCCAGCGCGTCTTCACCCAGTCGACGAAGCTGCAGGACGTTCTCTACGAGATCCGCGGACCCATCCACGACCACGCCTCCCGGCTGGAGAACGAGGGTCACCGGATCCTCAAACTCAACATCGGCAACCCGGCGCCGTTCGGCTTCGAGGCACCCGATGTGATCATGCGGGACATGATCGCCGCCCTGCCGGATGCGCAGGGCTATTCCGATTCCAAGGGCATTCCCAGCGCCCGCCGCGCCGTGTTCACCCGGTATGAGCTGGTGCCGGGCTTCCCCCGCTTCGACATCGATGACGTCTACCTCGGCAACGGTGTCTCCGAGCTGATCACCATGACCTTGCAGGCGCTGCTCGACAACGGCGACCAGGTCCTGATCCCGGCACCCGATTACCCCCTGTGGACGGCGTCGACGGCGTTGGCAGGCGGCACCCCGGTGCATTACCTGTGCGACGAGACCTTGGGCTGGCAGCCCGATATCGCCGATCTGGAATCGAAGATCACCGACCGCACCAAAGCGCTGGTGGTCATCAACCCGAACAACCCCACCGGCGCGGTCTACAGCCGCGAGATCCTCGAGCAGATGGCCGCACTGGCCCGCAAGCATCAGCTGCTGCTGCTGGCCGACGAGATCTACGACAAGATCCTCTACGACGAGGCCAAGCACATCAGCATGGCGTCGCTGGCCCCCGACGTGCTCACGTTGACCTTCAACGGGCTGTCGAAGGCCTACCGGGTGGCGGGTTACCGGTCGGGCTGGCTGGTGATCACCGGCCCCAAGGAGCATGCGAGCAGCTTCATCGAGGGCATCAGCTTGCTGGCCAGTATGCGGTTGTGCCCGAATGTGCCTGCGCAGCATGCCATTCAGGTTGCGCTCGGCGGGCATCAGAGCATCGATGATCTGGTGCTGCCCGGTGGACGCCTGCTCGAGCAACGCGACGTGGCGTGGAACAAGCTCAACGAGATCCCTGGGGTGTCCTGTGTGAAACCCCAGGGTGCGTTGTACGCCTTCCCGCGGTTGGATCCCGAGGTCTACGACATCCAGGATGACGAGCAGCTGGTCCTCGACCTGTTGTTGCAGGAGAAGATCCTGGTGGTTCAGGGCACGGGCTTCAACTGGCCTGCGCCGGATCACCTCCGCATCGTCACGTTGCCGTGGGCGCGTGACCTGGTAGATGCGATCGAACGGCTGGGCAACTTCCTGTCCAGCTACCGTCAGTAGGGTGCGCACACCGCTTCTGACGTTCGCTGCAGCTCTGCTGGGGATCGCCCTGCTGGCGGGTTGCCAATCCTCGCCGACCATCGATATCCAGCGTGCGCAAACGCCCATGGAGTACAGCCGGGACGTGCCTGCCATCACCCCGCAGGATTGGGCGATACGGGGCACCGTGTTGTCGTCGACGGATCAGGCATCTTTCGACATGAGCCAGTTCCCGGCCGGGTCATCGGTGAAAACATTTGTCTACCAGTCGATTTCGGGGATAACCGGAGCGCCTACGGTGGTCGGTGGCGCGGTTCTCACCCCACCGGGCACACCACCGCCCGGCGGCTGGCCGGTCATCGGCTACGCCCACTTCACCACCGGAGTCATGTCTGACTGCGGCACGCTCGAAGATCCGCAGTTGGCGGGCAACCTGCCGGGGGTCGACGCTCTCCTGGACCAGGGCTATGCGGTCGCCTATACCGACTACGCCGGCCTGGGTAAGGCTGCCACCGACGGCGGCGCCGACGAGGTGCACCCCTACCTGGAACCGAAATCCGAGGCGTTCAATCTGATCGACGCGGTCCGGGCCGCCAGATCACTGGACCCTGCGCTGTCGAACCGATGGGTCGCCTACGGCGGGTCGCAGGGTGGCCAGGCGGCGTGGGCGGCCGCCGAGTACTTCCCCACCTACGGCGAGGGCACCGAATTGCTCGGTGCCGTCACGCTGGCGCCCGCACTGGATGTCAGCGGGCTGGCCGATCTGGCAGAGAACTCAGAACTCACCACCGATCAGCGCAACATCTATCCGCTCGTCATCACCGGCCTCGCCGCCGTCGACCCCGAAATCAACCCGGACGACTATTTCGGTGGCGACCTGCGCCGCGGGTTGGGTGCCGTCGTGGCGTGCCGCGGCCCCAACGCCGACCATCACGACGAGGTGATCGACGCCGCGGACCGGTCCGACCTCAAGCGGCCCTCACCGGACGCCACCGCGCGACTGCTCCGGCGACTGGAGTCCTACAGCCTCCCGCAACGCCCCACCATCACCCCGCTGCTGGCCATCTACGGAGGCACCGACTCGTTGGTGCTCCCCGAGTGGACGACGGCCGCGATCGAGCGGGCCTGCGCCATCGGCGACAACGTCACCGAGGTTCTGATCCCCGAGCAAGGTCACAGCGTGGAGGCCGGACCGACGGACGACAGATGGATCGCCGACCGGTTCGCGGGACTGCCCGCGAACGGGACCTGCTGATGGCCCATTCCCACGGCCACTCGCATTCGATGAGTGGTCCCTCGCCGTTGGGACCGCTGGCGGCACGGGTGGTCGTCGGCCTGCTCATCGCGATCGGCGTGGCGGTGATCGCCGGCGCGGTGATGCTGTGGCCCAGCCAGCAGAAGGTCGACATTCCGCTGCCGTTCCAGGACGCCTCCGGCGGCGCGGTCACGACCGAGGCCGGCCACGTCACGTCGACCATCCTCGGCAACTGCGGAAGCCCCAGTGCCGGACAGGTACTGACGTCGGCGCCCACCCCCGGACTGCCGGAAGCCGGTGAGTGTGTGCAATCGGTGGTCGCCATCGATTCAGGACCCAACGCCGGCGCCACCACCATGCTGGAGTTCACCCGCACCCCTGGGCAACCGAATCTCGCTGCGGGCGAAGATCTTCGCCTGATCCGCCAGGTCGACCAGCAGGGCGCCACCAACTACGCGTTCTTCGACTACGAGCGGAGCTGGGCGCTGATCGGCCTGGCCCTGGCCTTCGCGGTCGTGGTCGTGGCGGTGGCCCGCTGGCGCGGCCTCCGGGCCATCGTGGGCATCGTCGTCGCGTTCGGGGTGTTGGTGGTGTTCCTGCTGCCCGCGCTTCAGGACGGGGCTCCGGCGGTTCCGGTGTCGCTGGTGGCGTCGGCCATCATTCTGTACGCGGTGATCTATCTGGCCCACGGTGTCAGCCTGCGCACCTCGGCTGCGCTTCTGGGCACCTTGACGTCTCTGCTGATGGCAGCGGTGTTGAGTTGGGCGGCAATCGAACTGGCGCAGCTGACCGGACTGTCCGAAGATCAGAACAACGAGGTGGCCGCCTATCTGGGCCATGTGTCGATCACCGGGCTGCTACTGGCCGGTTTCATCATCGGCTCGCTGGGTGTGCTCAACGATGTCACCGTCACCCAGGCGTCGACGGCCTTCGAACTCGCCGCCGTACAGGACACGTCCCGGCGAGCGGTTTTCACCGGCTCCATGCGGGTGGGACGCGACCACATCGCCAGTACCGTCTACACGCTGGTGCTCGCCTACGCCGGCAGCTCGCTGCCACTGTTGCTGTTGTTCAGCGTGGCCAACCGATCGCTGTCGGATGTGCTGACCAGTGAAAGCGTGGCCATCGAGATCGCCCGCTCCGCGGTCGGCGGCATCGCGCTGGCGTTGTCGGTGCCACTGACCACCGCTATCGCCGCGGTGCTCGCCACCCCCGGCACGACGGCTGAGGCTCCGGCGCCGCGCTTCAGGCGTCCAGGTCGTCCTCGGTCAGATCGGTAGCTGCCAGCGCGGACGCCAGGTCGGGATGCCGGAACACCGACGTCACCTGATCGTGGACCACCCGGAACGCCGAGGCTCCGGTGTTCTGTTCCACCACCACGATGCCTTCGTTGACATACATCTTGCCCACGGTGACGGTGTCGGAGAGCCCCTGTGCCCATTCCTGCAGCGCCTCGAGGCCTTGCGCGGCACCGTCCGCGTCGCTGATGTCGATGTCGTCGCTGGACAGGTCCACCAGGGTGGCGAGGTCCTTGGCGTTCAGGGCGTCATGCCAGGCGAGGACGGTGGCGATCTCCGAAGTGCTCATGATGTGCAACCTACCTGTGTGCGCGTGCGGTCAAAACGTCACATGGTCCACCCACGACTGCCACACCGCCTCGTCGCCGAAAGTCTGGATCTCGGTGTCGTGGACGGCGCGGCGCCTGGTCAGGGCCAGCAGGAGGTCGGTCGCGGTGCCGCGCAACGCGACCGTGCCCTTACCGTGCTCATGGCCCCACGAGACGGTGCCGCCGTCTCGCGTCACGGTCCATTCGCCGGCGGAACCCAGCCCCACGTCGGTGGCGTGCAGATGGATCGACTGGCCCTCCCCGAGGGCCACGGTGGCGTCGATGTCACCGGCCTGCGTCACGATGTCGAGCCACTCACCGACGGCATCGGCGGCCAGTTCCGCCGACACCTCGAACGACTGCGCCGAGGCCAGCGCCGCGTCCGCGCGGTGCACCAGTACCTCGTGCAGCCGCCGGCGGATCCACCACGAGGCCGGTCGCGGGCCCAGGAAGGTCCACACCGTGACGTCGCCACCGGTCTGCTCCACGGCGTCGAGCAGTTTCTGGGCGCCCGCATCCAGCCAGTCGGATTCGCCACCCGCCGGCGGCTTCCCGTCGGGAACGGCGCGCGGATCGAGTGCCTCGGTGGCCCGGTCGGCCACCATCTGCGCCGCCCACCGGTGGCCGCGTCCGACGTGCCGGAACAGCTGCTGGAGGTTCCAACCCGGGCAGGTGGGCACGTCGGCGGCCGGGTCGCCCGTGGCGATCAGGGCCCCGAACGCCCGGTTCTCTGCGACGAATTCTGCGGCGAAATCCACGCAGGTCAGGCTACGCGCCTGCCCAGACAGTGCACCTGCCAACCGGCGGCACGCCACCGGTCGACATCCAGACAGTTGCGGCCGTCGACGACGATCTTGGCGCGGGTGATTCCCGCCAGCTCCACCGGGTCCAGATTGACGAACTCCGGCCACTCGGTGAGCACCAGGATCGCGTCCGCGCGATCGCAGGCGTCGATCGTGGAGGTTGCGTAGTTGAGGGTGGGGAACAGTTTGCGCGAGTTGTCCATCGCCTTGGGGTCATAGACGTTCACGGTCGCGCCGTTGAGCTGCAGCAACCCGGCCACATTAAGCGCGGGCGAGTCGCGCACGTCGTCGGATTCCGGTTTGAACGCCGCGCCCAGCACCGCGATGTTCGCGCCGAGCAGGGACCCGCCGCAGGCCTTCGTCGCCAACTCGACCATCCGGGTGCGGCGGCGCATGTTGATGCTGTCGACCTCGCGCAGGAAGGTCAGCGCCTGGTTGGCGCCCAGCTCCCCCGCCCGCGCCATGAAGGCGCGGATGTCCTTCGGCAGGCAGCCGCCACCGAAGCCCAGTCCGGCGTTGAGGAAGCGGCGACCGATGCGCGCGTCGTATCCCAGCGCATCGGCGAGCATCGTGACGTCGGCGTCGGCGGCCTCACAGACCTCCGACATCGCGTTGATGAACGAGATCTTGGTCGCCAGAAAGGCGTTCGCCGACACCTTGACCAGTTCGGCGGTCTGCAGGTCGGTCACCAGCACGGGCGCACCATCCGCGATCAACGACGAGTACAGCTCGCGCAATGCTGATTCGGCGCGCACCGCGCCCGGTTGCACGCCGACGACGATCCGGTCCGGATGCAGCGTGTCGTGCACCGCGTGACCTTCCCGGAGGAATTCCGGGTTCCAGGCGATCTCGACGTCGACACCATTGCGCGCCAAGGCTTTCGCGCGTGATACCAAGTCGGCTGCGGTGCCGACGGGAACAGTCGACTTGCCGACGATCACCGACGGACGGGTCAGTCGGGGGACCAGCTGGTCGATGACGGCATGGACGTGCCGAAGGTCGGCGGCGTAGTCGCCCTTCTTCTGCGGGGTGCCGACCGCGAGAAAGTGCAGGTCGGCGAACGCGGCGGCCTCGTCGTAGTCGGTGGTGAACTGCAGCCGGCCGGCATCGACGTTGCCGCGCAACAGTTCTGGCAACTCGGGTTCGTAAAACGGCACCTCGCCGGCGGTCAGCTTGGCGATCTTGCCGGAATCGGCGTCCAAACCGAGCACGTCATGGCCAAGTGAAGCCATTCCCGCCGCGTGAGTAGCTCCGAGGTAGCCGGTACCGATGACAGTGCAACGCATGGCACCATCTTCCCTCACGGAGTGTGCCGGCCGCATCGCGACACTGAGCAGCACACGAACAGCGGGTGACCAGTAGCTGCGTGACTTCCAGACCTCAGCCGAACGGCCAGATCGGGATCAGGCTCTCCCCCGGGGATCCCGACGAACCCGAGTCGCCGGAGCCACCTCCGCGACCCGAACCACCGGACCCACCCGAGCCGCTGTCACTGCCGGCGCTGGAGCGACCAGAACCTTCAGAGCCTCCCGACGATCCCGAGCCCGGCCACTGCGGCAATTGCGGCAACTGGATCTGCGGAACCTGAGGCACTTGGGGAACCTGCGGTTGCTGCGGAACCTGGGGCACGCTGGGCACCTGCGGCTGGACCGTCACCTGCGTCGGCTGCGGCTGCTGGGTCTTGGTCGGCTCCGGCGCCTGAGTCTTGGTGGGCTCCGGCTGCTGAGTCTGGGTGGGCTTGGGCGTCTGAGTCTGAGTCGGTTTGGACGGCTGCGTGGTCGGACGCCACGGCGGTGTCCAGTCCGGCTCGTCGTCATCATTGCCAGGCCAGTTGTTCTTCGGCGGATTCCACGGCGGGCGGAAGATCGACGGCCACTGCGGTGCGGGCAACTGGATGACCGGCGGCGGGATCACGATGGGCGGCGGCACGACGACCGGCGCCACCACAGGCGGTGCCACAGGAGCCGGGATCGGCGCGGGTGCGGCGGGAGCCGGCGCGGGCGCAGGTGCGGCCGGGGCCGGAGCGGGTGCCGCCGGGGCCGGAGCCGGCCGTTCCACGAACACCGTGCGTGCCGGTGCCTGCGGCTGAGGCGCTTCCTGGACGACGGGCACCGGTGCCTGGATGGTTTCCAGTGCAGGTGCCGGAGCCGGGGGTACCGCCGCCTCGGAGACCTGACTGGGAATGATGGCGCTTTCGGCGGGGCTGGGTCGCTGGTCCGCGGACGGACGAATGCTGACCGCCAGCGAGATCACCAGCGCGGTCACACCGAGCACGAAGATCGACGTCAGCGCGCTGCCGACGAGGAGGAACGGCTTGCGTCCCGGCTGCTGCTCCGCTGGGGACGGCTTCGGAGCAGGCGCAGCCTCGTAGGCCGGGAACGCCTGCGACTCCGGGTCTGCCTCGCTGTAGGCCAGTGCGGCCGGAGAACCGGTGTAGTTGATTCCCGCAGCCTGCGTGACGTCCGCGGCGGCCAGCCCGGCCAGTGCGGCGCCGGCGGTGGTGCCGTCGACGCCGTCACGGGCCGAGGCCAACCCGACGGTCGACGCCTCGAACAGCGGGGCATGGGCGCTGGCCAGTGCGGCGCCCCGCGCGAGCGCGAGTTCCGGTTCATCGGGAGCGCTGACCGGCAGCGACGTCGCGGACTCCAACTGCAGCTTGATGGCTCCGACCGCGATGCCGGAGCCGACCACGAACACACCCTGGGGTGGTGATTCGAGGGATTCCAGGCCGGCGACCATGCCTGCGAGTTCGGCGACCGCATCGGGGGTGTGCAGGTCGTGGCTCTGCACCTTGACGATCGATCCGTCCGCGGTGTCGACCACCGACAACGTGGCGGTATTGCGTTCGAGGAACATCAGCGCGGTGCGGTCGTAACCGACCGCCCTGCCGACGGCCTGCGCCAGCGCACCCGCGGCGTGCAGTTCGGAGACCAGCATCACGTCGTCGAGCCCGCGTGCGGTCAGTGCGTCACGCAACGCTGCCGCCTCGCCGTGATCACGCCAGGTGACTCCGGTACCGACGAGTCGGTGACCACCCTCGGTGGCACTTTCCCTGGTGCCGAGAATGGCCGCGACAACTTGATCAGGCGCTGTTGCCGAAGGATCCTCGGCGGGGATATCGAAAACGTCGTGATCCACAGTTCGGCCGTCAGCTTTTTCGCCTTCGACCAGCACCATCCGGACCGTCGTTGGTGTCATGGACACACCAAGCACGATGTCCACAAGCCCTCCAAATTTGTTTGCTGTGACCTACTCGCCCACCCCGAACGCGCACGTCACTGTTGCTGCCAGCTAGACGTTTCATCGCCCATCCGCCCAGCGGCGTTACATCGACCTGCGATTAGCTGAGCCTAAGTTCCAGGGTACGCGGAGGGCCGACAGCAGGGTCAGGCCTTGGGGGCGAAGTTCAGGTACGAACGCGAGGGCGTCGGGCCCCGCTGACCCTGGTATTTCGAGCCGGCCGCGGAGCTGCCGTAGGGGTGCTCGGCGGGGCTCGTCAGCCGCAACAGGCACAGTTGGCCGATCTTCATGCCGGGCCACAAGGTGATGGGCAGATTGGCGACATTCGAGAGCTCCAGCGTGATGTGTCCGCTGAATCCGGGGTCGATGAAGCCGGCGGTGGAATGCGTCAGCAGCCCGAGCCGGCCCAGCGACGACTTGCCCTCCAGCCGGCCTGCCAGGTCGTCGGGCAGCGTGCACAGTTCCAGCGTCGAGCCCAAGACGAACTCCCCCGGGTGCAGCACAAACGGTTCGCCCGTGGCGGGCTCCACGAGGCTGGTCAGCTCGTCCTGCTGCAGTGCCGGATCGATGTGGGTGTAGCGGGTGTTGTTGAAGACCCGAAACATCCCGTCGAGCCGGACGTCCACGCTGGACGGCTGCACCAGGTCGGCCTCGAATGGTTCGAGGCCGAGTCGGCCGGAAGCGAGTTCGGCCCGGATGTCGCGGTCAGAGAGCAGCACGCGACGAGCGTATCGGCCGCCGGCGCCGGGCGTGCGGCTGCGTGCCGAATGCCCGGCCCGGCCACACCGCGTGACAACGAACAGCGCGCGAACACTGAACGAAGCTGTTCGCGCGCTGCTCAATCATGTTGGCCGAGAGAATTTCTCGGCCGAGGGTTGTCCTACTCGGTGCCGGCGGCGTCCGAGTCGGACTTCTCAGCCGATTCCGACTTGTCGGCCTTCTCGGGCTTGTCGGCCTTGCCGGGCTTCGGGGCGTCGTCGGCCTCGGTGGATTCCGGCCGGCCGGCGCCGGTGAGCTTCCTCACGCCGTCCTGCAGATCCTTGATGCCCTGACGGATGCTCAGGCGGCTGGGCTTGGTCTCTTCGGTCTCCGTATCGGCGTCCGAGCTCGCCGGCTCGGTCGGCAGTGACGTGACGGGCGCGACGGTAGCTTCATCTACTTCGGCCTCCACGGCCGTTTCCACGGCTTCGGCCGGATCGGAGACTTCCTCGGAGGAGACGACATCGACCGCTGCCGCGGCGGTCTTGGCCGCGGCAGGAGTCAGCTCTTCGGTGGCGCCCGGTTCGGCGAACGTCTGTGAAAGTTCGTCATCCTGCTCGATGACGTTGCGGTCCACCGGCCACTGACCCCACGGAGTCAGCAAGCCCGGGGCGGCAATTCGAGGCCCGCCGACGTCACCGCTGAGCAGCGGACCCAGGTCGCCGTAACCGCCGTTGAGGAAACCGTCGATGACCTTGATCGGGGAGAGCAGCAGGGCCAGGTTCTGCCCGACCCGATCGCCTGCCATGCCGGCGAAGTAGTAGTCCTGGTGCACGGCACCGGTGGCGCCGATGGCACTCAAGAAGGGACCGACGAGCCGGGCGAAGGCGTACTCGATCGCCGCGGGCAGTCCTTGCCGGATCTCGTCCCCGATGCCGGGGAACACCTGGGCCAGCACCTCGGCGGCCGCGTCGTTGAACGGGCCCACCAGCAGCGGAGCGACCGGGGCGAGCAGCGCGGCGGCGACCAGGGAATGGTTCCAGGGCGTGAGCGTGATGTCCGGCCACTGGGCGACGACCTGGTCGAAGATTGCCGGGACGTCATTCTGGAAGGCATCAACGCTCTCCGTGACGGCCGCGCCGGCTCCGTTGGCCAGAAGCTGCAGCGAGCTGATCAGCCCGGCCGGCAGTACTTCGGTGGTCACCACGCGGGGGGCGAAGACTTCGGGAGCCGACGGAGCGGCGACGACGACTTCGGTGGACAGCACCGGTAACGGGGCAAAGGCAATGGCGCCAGCGCCAACCAGTGCAACCCCTGCTGTCAACGACCGATGAAATCTGTTGTACGCCATGCCTTCTGAACTCCGATGTATCGCTGGGACGCCGACCAGGCGAAGTTTAGCTGAGTTCAATCCAAATTTGGGGTCTCCCCATCACGGGGCCCTGCGGCCGGCCACCATCGCATTTGCTTCAGCCAGGAGGACACCGCGAGAGCCGATGATGTTAATCTCACTAGCCACAGTGCCGATGTAGTTCAATGGCAGAACATCAGCTTCCCAAGCTGAATACGCGGGTTCGATTCCCGTCATCGGCTCCACAAACACCTGCTCGGCGATCAACCGAGAACTCGGCGCCCGCCACAAGCACCTTCTTGACCGTCGTTTGACCGGGAGTCGGCAAATTCGCCCGGCCGAAACGGTTTGCGGCGGCGAGATGCAGTGCGACGTTGACCGAGTGACTGCCGCCTCCGACGGTGTGGAACCGAAGATCCGGACGACTACGAAGCGGACCAAAATGGACCGCTGCGGACGTGAACGCTGCCGCCCGAACCGACGACGGCTTCGCGATCGTCTGTGGCCAACCCGACTACGTCCCGCTCAGCGTGACCGCGTAACCCTGTCGCGCACGTGCACAGTGACATCGTCCTCCGGGGTGGTGCCGCCGATCCTCATGCGTAGGTCCTATGGCGTGGGCCCGCTATCGAGTCCCTGATGCATTGGTCGTAGAGCCCGACATAGGCCGCGGCCATGACGGCCGGATCGAACCGGCGTTCTGCAACTGTGCGGCAGTGGGCGGGATCAACCTCCTCGACCTCGGTGACCAGCTGTGCCAACGCGGCTTCATCGCCGAACTCGGCGAGCAATCCGGTGCCGGGTTCGACGAGTTCGGACAGACAGCCGCGACGGTAACCGACCACAGGTGTGCCAAGAGCCAGTGATTCGATGACTGCGGTACCGCCGGGTTCGTCCCAGCACACCGGAAACAGCGTCGCGCGCGCGGTCGCGACAAGGTGGTCACGCTCCACGCCCTCCACATTTCCGATCCACCGCACCCGATCACCGTCGACGAATGGGGCAACCTCTTCACGCCAATACCGCACATCGGCGTATCGATCGGCATTCGCGTCTGCGGCGAGGTCCTCCGGCGCGGTGTAGGGCCCGATCGGTCCGGCGAGCACCAGCTCCCACCCAAACCGCTGCGCCAGGCGCGCGGCGATGTGTTGCCCCTTTCTGCGGTTGATTCGCGCGACAAGCACCAGATGGCCGTTCTTGGCCGGGGCCTCCCGAAGGGTGGCGTGGTGTGCCAGCGGCGTGGCCAGATAGACGTGCCCAAGACTGTGGTGACGAAGCCGTCCGGGCGCGTGCTGCAGTTGCGCGGCAGAGACACCGTTGACGTAGAAGAACTCGTGGTTGCCGAAGCCGCTATAGAAGGCGCGGTGCTTGGTCAGGTCCCAGTGCAGGGTGTGCAGCACCTTCGGTCGATCGGTGCCCATGGCGATGAGCATGCTCGGGCCCATGACCTCCATATGGTCGTGGACCAAGTCGATGTCCGAACGGCTTCGCAGTTCAGCGGCGATGCGATGCATGTGCGCGGCTGCGACACCGACGACGTCGTTGTAGGGCTCGGCGAGGTGGGCGAACTGCGGCTCGTCGAACACGCGGATCTGCTCGTCGACATCGACGGTGCTCTGACCGACGGTGGCAAGGATGACGCGCACACCGCGTCGGCGCAGCTGCGGGATCAGCGTTGCGATGATGTTCTCGATACCGCCGTAGCCGACCGGTGGAACCGTCAGCCACGGTCCGGAATTAATCAACACCGTCGGAGTCATGGCTGCTGGTTCACTAACGGCAAAGGGGGGCGGCAGACACGGTGGTCAGAAGGTCGCGAACATCCGCCATGGGTGGCCTTTCCTGGACAGCGACGTCGGAGATCACCAGCTGGTGGCGCACGGGTGACGTCGTGTTGTGGCGAAACTGGGTGAGCCATCTCGATGCCGGCGTTTCGTTGACACCGCGGTGCTCGCGCTGGAGTCGCGCGTTGGCGGTCTGCAGAATCTGCGCAGCCATGCGTCCCAAGGCTTCAATGTCTTGGTGACGATGGGTGCGCGTGCCCAGATCGACCTGAGCGAGCGCGTCCAGTCCGACAAGATCGAGCAGGTCGATCAACATGGCGAACTCGACGCCATAGCCGGTGACGAACGGAATCTGTTCCAGTACATGGCGATAACCCCCATACTCGCCTGCCAGGGGCTGCACGAAACCGGCCAAACGCGGCCAGAACATGTTGATCAGGGGCCGGGCGACCAGTTCGCTGACCCGACCTCCTCCGCCGGGCACGGTTACCTGATCGGTCACGAGCGGGCGCAGGTAGTGCGCCTTGACGAACACGACGCCCGCTTCGCACAGCAAGGGGCCGAGCAGTCCGACAATGAAATCCGTAGTGAAGTCGCGTAGGTCCGAATCAACGAAGAGCACGATGTCGCCGGTGCTGGCTGCCAGCCCCTTCCACAACGCATCGCCCTTTCCGTCCATACGCGGTTGGTCGGGCAGTATCTGGTCCTGGTGATACACGGTGGCCCCGGCCGCCGCCGCCACAGCCGCCGTCGCGTCACACGATCGGGAGTCGATGACGATGAGCTCATCGACGAGACAGACGTCCTCGACGAGCCGGCGCCGCACCTGCGCGACGATGCCCCCGACGGTCTGCTCCTCGTCACGGGCGGGCAGCACGACGCTGATCCGCTTCGCGCCCTTGGCGCGCACAACCCGCTCCAGCGTCCACGACGTCCCGCGACTGCTGCGCCGTGACAACCAGTCCCATACCTCGGGATCCACCCCGGCCGGAACGTGTTCACCACCATCGCGCATGACCTCCGAGTTCCCCGTCACGCCGACGTCAAATCCACCCCAAAGGGTGGCGTATTGCCGACGGGTGGGGGTACTCGAAAGCCGTCGCCGAGCCGGGAGAATGAACCTTGGACCGCTGCACAGTTGGGTTCGTGGGAGCCGGTGGTGTTGCTGTGCGCCACGCGCGCCATCTCGCCCAACTCACAGACGTACGGATCGTCGCAGTGACCGACCCGATTACGGCGGCTGCACAATCATTCGCCGAGATGACGGGCGCAACCGTGGTTTCGGACCTGGACGGACTACTGAACACATCGCCGGATGCGGTGTATGTCTGTGTTCCCCCGCATGCCCATGGCCCTGTCGAGGAACAGGTGCTCGGCGCAGGCAGTGCAATGTTCGTCGAGAAGCCGCTGGCGTTGGACCTGCCGACCGCCGAACGCATCGCCGACGCGGCGCGCAAGGCCGGTGTCGTGACCGCCGTGGGTCATCATTGGCGCTATTCGCCAGCCGTCGATCTCGCCCGGGAACTACTCGATGGCCGACCCGTTCGGCTGGTGGTGGGGTCGTGGATCGACCGCGTGCCCCCGGTGCCGTGGTGGAGCAGACGGGCGCTGTCGGGCGGTCAGATCGTCGAGCAGGCGGTGCACGTACTGGACCTGATTCGGATGCTGTGCGGCGACGTCATCGAAGTCGACGCCTACGCCAACTCCGCGCCGCCGGGCACTGCGGGCGCCGACGTCGACGGAGCAACCGTCGCGATCCTGAAGTTCGGGTCCGGAGCGGTGGGAACCGTCTCCACCGCCTGCTGCTTGGATTGGAAGCATCGGGCGGGTCTCGAACTACATGCCGACGGCCTGTCGGTCTCGATCCACGAAGACCGCATCATCGCGACGACGGCGCAGGGGCCCGTGCAGCACAGTCTGCAGCCCGATGACGCCAAGCTGGCGGCAGATCGCGCCTTCATCCACGCCGTGGTCGACAACGGGGCAGCTCGCGACGGGATTCTGGTGGACTACGACGAGGCACTGAGAACCCACCAATTGGCCTGCGCCATAGCCGATTCCGCTGCGCACAACCGACCTGTGAGGCTCCATGGTTGACCGGGCCTTCACCGTTGTGGTCGAGCGGCGTGGCGTTGTCACGCTGCGCTATGAACCATCGCCGCAGCCCGTGGGCGATGGCCAGTTCGACGTAGAGACCGTGTTCAGTGGGCTGTCGACCGGGACAGACCTCAGCTGGGTAAAGGGCACAAACCCCGCTCTGCACCGCAGATGGGATCCCGAGCTAGGCCTCTTCATGCCTGGCGCTCCAGACCTGGGCTATCCAATCGACAAATTCGGCTACATGCAGGTCGGTCGGGTGACACATAGTGCGACATCTGCCGTGCAGACTGGTGACCTCGTCGCCATGACCTACGGGCACCGTAGCGCGTACCGCGCCGACGCGGTCAACGACCGCTTCGTCAGACTGCCAGATTCACTCGAGCCGGTGCTCGGCGTCTACGCCGCACACATGGGACCGATCTGTGCAAACGCACTATTGCACGCTGCCGCCGACATCCATGGCACCGATGTACGCGGTCTCGCCGACGGCGTGCGAGGTCGCCGGATCGCGATCACCGGGGCCGGCGTCGTGGGCCTGTTGACCGCGCTGTTCGCGCGCTTGCACGGCGCAGAATCAGTAGTACTTGTCGAGCCCACCCCGTCACGCCGCCAGGTCGCGACCGACTTCGGCCTGGAGGTCGTCGATCCTCACGACGTCGACCCAGCTGTCATGCTGAAAAGCCGATGGCGTCACGGGGCCGGGGACCGTGGAGCCGATGTCGTGTTTCAATGTCGCGGTCAGGCAAGTGCATTGGCTCTCGCCCTTCGCATGGTGCGGCCCCAGGGCACGGTCATCGACTTGGCGTTCTACCCAGGGGGAAGCGAGGAAGTCCGGCTGGGGGAGGAGTTTCACCACAACGGACTGAGCCTGCGTTGCGCTCAGATCGGACGGGTGCCGCGCGGAACCAGTCATCTGTGGGACCGCGAACGCCTCAGCACGGAGACATTGGCGCTTCTGGCCGCCCACGGCAAGGACATCGCCAGGCATATCATCACCGACTACGCGCCACTGTCCAAGGCACCGGAGACATTGATTCGGCTGGCCGGCAGTCGGCACAACGGACTTCAACTTGTGTTCACCACAGCCAACTCTCGGGAGATTGACCAACGACTGTTCTAGTTACTGGACGTCACCGTGGTGGGGCGTCGCCGTCGACAGGGCAATCAATCCCCAGCGAAGGACAAATCCACTCTGATCAGGACTTTCGTCCGTCTGTCTTCGGTGCGGCGTAGCGTGCGTCGACTTCCGCATTCTCCCAACTGGCGAAGCTGAACCTCAAGTCTCGTCACGACTTGCCACAAGAACCAGTCCGTCGATTGTTCAGCCAGCAGGCGACCCATCTTCAGCACACCGGTGACCGGGACGGCAATAACGTCTCCGACCCGGACGAGATTTGGCATCCGGACCCTCGTGGCTGACGGGGACTGTCGCAACAACAATATCTCCGCGGGCGACGGCGAGTTGGTCGACATATGTTGCCCTGCTGCGGTTCGACGAACGCTCGCAAGGCGCATCACCCACGGCTGTTACGGACGTTTACGCGCGGCGACCCCGCCGCCGAGGTACCGGGCGTCGAGCTCCACGAACGCGGCATCGACGTCGTCGGAGCCGAACATGATGTGTGCGGCGATCCGGTCGTCGCCGTCAGTCTCGACGACGCACAGTGTCTCGGTGTGGAAGGCCTCGGGTTCACGCCCCGACCACAGGACACGATGCAGCGCGTGTCGCTCCCCACGGATCGCCATGACCGTTGCCGTCACGCTTCGGACCCCGACGGTGACGACCGCCCTCGAGTCCGCGATCGCAGCGTCCCGACCGTATCGACGCCCAGCTCCGACGACACTACGCCGATCATCGATGAGGACGTCGTCGGCCAGCTGTCTCGCCAGGCCCAGCCAGTCCGCCGCCTCAAAGCACGTCCAATAGCGTTCGTACACTTCGCTTGCCACGTTTTCCATCCGCTGCGCCGATCGAGCGAGCTCGCCGAACCTCGCCAGCGCGGCCTCGATGTCCGCCTCGTCGAAGACTTCTACCCGGTCGATCTGGTCACCGTCGACAGTCAGGACCTGGATCATCCGCCATTCGGCTGCCACACTCTCTTGGGTGGTTCCGTAGGACGACTTGGTGATGACCGCTCCGTAGTCGCTCAGTCGGTGCACGGCCTCGATGTGCAGGTACGGCGTCGGCGTGAGATCCAGAGACGGCTGACGCCGGTCGGTCGCCGTGCTCGCCGCAATGGTTGTGTGTTGCACCCGGTGGTCAATCACCACGTAATCAGCTGCTGGATACGGGGTTTCGTGCCGATTGACCGCTGTTGCAGCACTGACGATGAGTGACCACGTACGCGAGTGTGGAGCCGCTTCGGTGGCAAGGTACCGGGCATCGAGTTCTGCTGAGGCGGCGTCGACGTCGTCGGGGTCGAACGCGACATGCGCCACCAGCTGCCCGTCGACGTCGGTCTCGACGACGC
>JBEVFK010000084.1:0-21362 GCA_040512325.1 Mycobacterium sp.
ACGCGGTCAACCTCGGCTGGAAGCTGGCCGCCGAGATCCACGGGTGGGCGCAGGCAGGATTGCTGGACACCTATCACGACGAACGCCACCTCGCCGGCGGGCGCACCCTGCTGCACACGCGAGCTCAGGTGGCGTTGCGGCGCGGGCACGATCCGGCCGCTGAGGCACTGCGAGAGCTCTTCTCGGACCTGCTTCTCGACGAGCAACCGCTGCGGCGGATGGGCGCTCTGCTCGCAGGCGATGTCCGTTATCCGATGCCCGGCCCCGCGCCGCATCCGCTGGCCGGTGCCTTTGCACCCGACCTGACCGCAGGGCTGATGCGCGACGCGCGACCCGTCCTTCTCGACCTTGCCGACCGCGCTGATCTCCGGCAGGTCGCCCACGCCTGGCGACGGCGGATCACGATCCACACCGTGGCTGCCGACGATCGGCGCACCGACGCGCTCCTGATCCGACCGGATGCCCACATCGCCTGGGCCGCAACGCTTGCCGAGCCCACAGAGACCGCCGCCGCGGGCCTCCGAGAGTCCTTGCGCACCTGGTTCGGTGAACCGGCGTCATTCGGGCCAGGTGTTGGTCAAGATGACGTCGACGAAGTCGCCCCGGACGAATGAGCTGTCGTAGTGGTCGAGTACGTCGGCGTTCACGGTGCCGAACGTGCTGTCCGGACGGCTTCTGACACCTTCGGTGAAGGCGTGCAGGATACGGCGTTTGAAATCCGGGCGCGGGTGGGCGGCGGTGACGGCGGCCAGTACGTCGGCGGGCAGCTCGTCGCGGCCGATACCCAGCACATCTGTCTCGACGCCTGCGGTCACCAGCGCGGTTTCCGGATCCAGGAACTCCGGCACGCCGGGCGTGGTGTGCAGCGCGATACCGAGCCAGACCTTGCGGGCATCGGCTTCATCGACGCCGTGCTGCAGCAGGAAGTCGCGGGCCGCATCGGCGCCGTCGACTTCGAAGCGCAGGGTTGACGAGTTCCGGAAACCCGCGGTGAGGCCCAGGTCGTGGAACATTGCGCCGACATAGAGCAACTCGAGGTCGGGCTGAAGTCCACGGCGCTGTCCCTGGAGTGCGCCGAAGAGGAACACCCGCCGGGAATGATCGAAGAGCAGATCGTCTTCGGCCTCACGGATGAATGCGGTGGTGTCGCGCACCAGCGCGGTGTCGGGGATGGTGATGCCGGCGATGGTCTGCGTGGCGGTGGTGGTCATGAAATCTCTCCCTGTTGGTGGCTGAGTTCAGTGTGTGTGGTCCGCCGGGGCCCGGTGATATGGCAGATCTGCCGCCTTTCCCCCAGAATGCGACATACTCGTGCCATGACGGAACTGCCGGAACGCCGGGTTGTGCTCGTGGTGTTCGACGGCGTCAAGCTGCTGGACGCGGCAGGCCCGGCGGAGGTGTTCGCCGAGGCCAACCGGTTCGGTGCGCGGTACCGCCTCGAGTTCGCCTCCGTGGACGGCCAGAGCGTGATGACGTCGATCGGGACGCCGTTGGCGGTCACGACGACGATCTCGGCCATCAGGTCCGTGGACACCGTCCTGGTGGCCGGGGGAGACGGGTTGGTGGGCCGACCGATCGATCCGGCGCTGGTCGCGGCGGTGCGGGAGGTGCCACCCCACACTCGACGGCTGGCGTCCATCTGCACCGGGGCGTTCATCCTGGCGCAGGCCGGTGTGCTCGATGGCCGCCGCGCCACCACCCACTGGCGTCACACGCGGCTGCTGGCCAGTGCTCATCCGGCCATCCGGGTGGAGCCGGATGCGATCTTCGTCCAGGACGGCGAGGTGTTCACCTCCGCGGGAGTGTCAGCGGGTATCGACCTGGCGTTGGCGCTGGTCGAAACCGATCATGGCAGCGCACTGGTCCGCGACGTCGCGCGGTCGCTCGTGGTGTATCTCAAGCGGGCCGGCGGGCAGTCGCAGTTCTCGGTACTGGTCGACGCCGATCCACCGCAGACTTCGGCGCTGCGACGTGTCGTCGATGCGGTCATGGCCGATCCGGCAGGTGAGCACAGTGTGAAAAAGCTTGCAGCGCAAGCTTCTCTGAGCACCCGACAACTCACCCGCCTGTTCCACGCCGAACTGGGCACCACCCCGGCGCGCTACGTCGAACGGATTCGTGTCGACCTGGCCCGAGCCGCGCTGGACGCCGGGCGCGGTGTCGGCGACAGCTCCCGGCTGGCCGGTTTCGGCAGCGCCGAGACCTTCCGGCGGGTGTTCAGCAGTCATCTCGGCGTGTCACCCAAGGCCTATCGGGACCGGTTCCGCACCACTGCGGACGTTGCGGAGACCTAACGATCGGGTAGTGACTCGGCATCGGCGCCCGCAATGTCGCAGAAGCGTGGTCTGCTGGAAGCAATGCCTCCGTCACACCGAACGTCAACAGCTCGTTTCGTGGTTGCCGCCGCTGCCTGTGCAGTGGCGCTGACCGCCGGTCCACCGCAGGCTGGTGCAGCGCCGGCATTCGACAGCCAGGGCTACCTCGACTCGACCGCCCGCTGTGTGAGCGACGCTGTGGTCTTCGGCAGCACCAATGCGTCCCGGATCGCCATCTGCGAATCATCCAGCGGCGGCTTGCAGTACCGCGGTGTCCGGGTGCGTGACGGCGCCAGGCTGATCACCACGGCAACGCGCTCCGGTGACGGCGCCTTCGTCGCCGACAACGACGGCGTGACCTACACCGTCTCCGCGAAGTCGCTCGTCGTCAGCGCCGGATCACGGGTGGTCCGCACAGAAACGATGGTGGACTTCCACGGGTCCACCGCATCAGCGGAGTCCACCGACACCACCTCGGAACCTGCACCGACGGAAACCACTCCGGTGCCGTCGGGGCCACCGTTGCCTGCCGAAGTCGGCGGTAGCGGCAGCTAAACCGGTTCGGCCCACTTCCTCTGGCGGGCAATCGAATTCCCTGGGGGTCGCACCCCGTGGGCCAGTCCGTGCGCGGCGTGTAGTCCGGCGAGGAACTCCATGAGTTGCCGGAAGCCGCGGTGGCGGCGGAGACGGTCCAGATGTGACGGCTTCTGATAGAACATGCCTTGATCTTGGTGCGCGGTCCACCCGGTCAACAGTGGCACTGATGCCGTTGTTCGTTAAGATAGTGACATGCATTCGGTAGCGATCCTCGCTTACGACGGAATGTCCGGTTTCGAGTCCGGACTGGCAGCGGAGATCTTCGGGATGACCGAGCTCTCAGAACGGTTCTCGGCCGGGATCCCACGGCCCTGGTACTCGGTCAAAGTGTGCGCGGCGGCGCCCGAGGTCCAGATGCTCGGCGGCGCCACCCTGCGAACCCCGTACGGACTGGATGACTTCGCCTCCGCCGACACTGTCATCATTCCCAGCGTCCATGACGTGGCGGCGTCGGTGTCGCCGGCCCTGGTGGACGCGATCAGGACGGCTCACCAGCGGCAGGCGCGGTTGGTGTCGATCTGCTCGGGGGCCTTTGCGTTGGCCGCTGCCGGAGTGCTCGACGGCCGACGGGCGACCACGCACTGGATCTACGTGGACTTGCTGCAGCAGCGCTATCCCGACATCGACGTCGACCCGGCGCCGCTGTATGTCGACGGCGGCAAGGTGCTCACCAGTGCCGGCTGTGCCGCGGGCCTGGACCTGTGCCTGCACCTCATCCGGTCAGATCACGGTGCCCGGATCGCCAACGACGTCGCCCGACGTTTGGTGGTCTCGCCGCACCGGGCCGGTGGGCAGGCCCAGTACATCGACACTCCGGTGCCCGAACCGACCACCGACGGACAGATAGCGTCCGGCATGGCGTGGGCGCTGGAAAACCTGGACACGTCAATCAGTTTGGACGAATTGGCGCGCAGATCGGCGCTGTCGCGGCGCAGTTACCTACGGCAGTTCGCCAAAGCCACCGGAACAACTCCCATCAAGTGGCTGATCGAGCAACGCATCCACGCAAGCCTGGCGCTGTTGGAATCGTCCTCGCTGTCGATCGAGCAGATCTCCACGCGGGTCGGCTTCGAATCCGCGGCAACCTATCGGCATCACTTCGTGCGCCAGGTGCGCACCACCCCCAGCGACTACCGCAGCTGCTTCACCGCAGGCGGTACGGTGACGGCAGACTCACCGTCGGCGACCTCGGCCCGGTGAGCTCCGCGCTCAGTCGCCGTCCGGCTTGACCAACGTCAAGAGGTAGTGGTCGACGGGTGCCCGCGGTGTCGACGGCACCGTCAGCAGACCGGGCAGGTCTCGCACCAGCTGGGCGGCGACGGTCCACAACTTGACGTTGCACTCCTGAGAGCGCCACCGCAGGATCCCGAACGCGGCGTCGGCGGAGAGCGAATACACCGCCATCAGCATGCCTTTGGCCTGTTCGATGGTTTCCCGGTGAGCGAGGATCTCCTCGAGTTCCTTGCTGACCGCGTCCTGCACCTCGGAGTTGACGCTCTCGGTGATGTCGATGTAGAAGCCGCGGGTAGCGACAATCTGGCCGTCATCATCGGTGACCGCGTTCCCGACGACGACCACGTTGCGTTCGTCTCCGGACTTGGTACGGATGCGGTGCCGACTGCTGAACGGGGCGGCGGCCTGCTGTAGCAAACCCTTGACCTGCGCCAGGTCGTCAGGATGCTTGTGGCTCAGCACCAGTTCGGTGGTCGGTTGGACCTCTCCGGGTTCGTAGCCGTGGATGCGAGCAACGGTGTCTGACCAGGTCCAGGTGTCGGTGCGGTAGTGGTACTCGAAACGGCCGACACTTTGCGGGGCGCCACCGAGAAGCGCCTTGTCGATGCGGCGTACCGGCGCACCGTTCGTGCTCGGTTCGCTGTCAGCGGTGAACCCGCTGCTCTGGGCAACGGGCTGATCGAGCTCCTGGGTTTCGTCGAACACACCGAAAAGATTAACCAGCGCGTCGCCGCGACGTCGACCAATGTCACCAACTCGTCAGCTGCGCGCTGTCAACTTCCAGGCCACTCGCCCGTGGCCCGCTCGAACAGGCGCGCGCCCTGTCGGTCGATCAACGTTTTGACCACCGAGAAGATCGCGCCCTGGATGGCAGCGGCCAGCAGAATCTCCTTGAAGGGGTATTCGGTTTCCAGCGGCTTCGGCGGATCCGGCTTGTCGCCGGGGGTGACACGCCGCCACACCTGTTTGAAGATCGCTCCCGCGATCATCCCGCCTGCCAGCGAGCCTGCCAGGCCCACCGGGCGATACAGGATCTTCGCGGTGGTACTTGATGGCCGTTCGGACATGACTTCCTCGCTTCGTCTGATCACTCGCTGTCTGCTGGCCGTGTGTTCACTCGCTGTCGGCGTCTGGAAGACCCTCGGGCGGCGGTGTCGCGTAGGCCGGATTGGCAGCCGGTATCTCCTGTTGGGCCGGCTCCTGTCCCTGAGGATTCGGGTCGTTATTTTCGGCCGCAGCATCAGGTGTCATGACCGATCATTACCCGTTCTGCGGCCGACGAATCCGGTTGAGGACACGGCGAGGTGCCCGACCGGCTCAGGTGACGGTCAAGACGGCCTTACCCGCCACTGTCCGGCCCAGCAGTGCCTCGGCCGCGTCGGCGATGTTCTCCCAGGAGTCGCGCAAACCGATCTGTGGATCGAGCTGACCGGCAGCGAGCAGCGTCAGCAGATAGTCCAGCGCGGGGGTGAAAGGAGTGCGAACGTTGAACGGCTCCAAGCGCTTCCGGACACCGATGCGGCGCTCCTCTTCGAAGTTGATGGTGGTCGGTTCACCGGAGGCCATCCCGATGGACTGCACCGAACCGCCGTCGCCCACCAGCCGGAACGCCTGCGTGAGGAGCTCCCCGCCGACATTGTCGAGTACCCCGAAAATCGGCTCTCGGATATCGGCGAGCCCGACGACCACTTCGTCGGCGCCGAGGTCGGCGAGCCCCACGCCGCGGGCGGGACTACCTACCGCCGCGATGACGTGAGCGCCGGCTCGTGCGGCGAGTTGCACGGCGAAGCGGCCGACGCCGCCGGAGGCGCCGGTGATCAGGACCCGTCGTCCCACGACCGGGCCCAGCGCCTGCAGGGCCTGCAGCGCGGTCACGCCGGCCACCGGCAGTGCGGCCGCGGTCTCGAACGCGAGGGCGTCGGGAAGCACGGCCAGGTTGTCGGTCGCGACCGCGCGTCGTTGGGCCCATCCACCCCCGTAGGCGAAGGCGACGACGCGGGTCCCGGCAGGCGGGCCGGACCCGTCTGCGGCGGCCCGGCGGACGATTCCGGCACTGTCCCAACCCGGGATGTCACCGGGCTCCCTGGAGGCGGCGATCCAGTGGATCTCCCCGAAGTTCAGCGCCACGGCCCGAACGTCCACCAGGGCTTCGTTGCCGGCGACCTCTGGTTCGTCGACGTCGGTGAGGCGGAGGTTGGCCCGGGCTCGGGGATCGTAGACAACAGCACGCATCCTCGGCTCAACACGACAAGGGCGCTGTTATTCCCTCTCGGCCGGCCCCTCGGTGGTGGTCCGGATCCGAATGGGCCCGCGCCACGCACTGTCCGGATCGACGATTTCACCGCGCTGGGTGATGTGCACCTCGCCGGACTTCGCGAGCGCTCGTGCCAGGTCGCGGGCATCGGACATCAGATCGCGCCAGTCGGCACCGCCGACAGCACGCGCGGCGTCGGAGGGACAGGTACTGCTGTCCGGGCCGCGGTGCTCGGCCAGTGCGCGGATAGCCGATTCGAGTCGCTCCATCATGGGCCCGTCGCCCAACGCCGTCGTGGCATGGTCGGCAGCCGGGGCGCCCGCGTCGATGATGCGGTCCAGTTCAGCCCGCAGTCGGTCGGTCATCTGGCCAGTCAAAGCCACCTCGCGCTAGTGTCGCCACCGGTACCCATGTCGAACTCTCAACTATGTCTACTCGCCCAGTGAGCGACCCGCCGCGCACCGAGGACGGCCACCATGTCGTCATCAACGGTCGCCGGTGGCGGGCGACGGACCCGTCGATCCCCGAGGAGCGACGCGCGGAGCTGACCCGGATTCTGATGTCCTGGCGCAGAGAAGTGCGGCGCACCAAGGGCACCGAGGGCGAAGCGGCCGCCCGCGCGGGAGTCCAGGCGGCCAAGGTCGCGCTGGGGGAGCGTGGGTCGCCGCCGTGGTGGGAGCAGAGCATCGGGCAGCGACGGAACCGTTGGCAAGCGACTGTGGGTTTGCCGGGGCAAAGTGGTGGGACCCCATCCTGACGGCGACCGTGGCGGTGCCGCGTAGCATTTTCCGGAGTGCAGCTGCGCCGTGCGGGTCGTCGAAGATTCCTGTCGGTGCGTGACCAGGCAGAGAGGCGCTTCAATGGCTAAGACCCCACGCAAGACCACCCTGAAGCCACACTTCGACGACGTACAGGCCCACTACGACCTGTCAGATGAATTCTTCCGGCTGTTCCTCGACCCGTCGCAGACCTACAGCTGTGCGTATTTCGAGCGCGAGGACATGACGCTGGAGGAGGCGCAACTCGCCAAAGTGGACCTGGCTTTGGGCAAGCTGGGTCTGCAGCCGGGCATGACACTGCTCGACGTCGGGTGCGGGTGGGGCTCCACGATGATGCGGGCCATCGAGAAGTACGACGTGAACGTCATCGGTCTGACGCTGAGCAAGAACCAGAAGGCGCACGTCGAGAACGTGTTCGCCGCGTCGAGCAGTACCCGCTCCAAGCGGATCCTGCTGCAGGGTTGGGAGCAGTTCGACGAGCCGGTCGACCGGATCGTCTCGATCGGCGCCTTCGAGCACTTCGGTAAAGATCGCTGGGACGATTTTTTCGCGATGGCCGACAAGTCACTGCCCGACGACGGTGTGATGTTGCTGCATACGATCACCGCGCTCACGCTGCCGCAGATGACCGAGCGCGGTATGCCTCTGACGTTCTCGGTGGCCCGCTTCGTCAAGTTCATCCTCACCGAGATCTTTCCCGGGGGTTATCTGCCCACCATCGAGATGGTGGGTGAGCACGCCACCAAGGCCGGTTTCGACCTGACGCGCACCCAGTCGCTGCAACCGCATTACGCGAGGACACTCGACCTGTGGGCGGCGGCGCTGGAAGCGCACAAAGACGAAGCCATCGCGGTGCAGTCCGAAGAGGTCTACGAGCGCTACATGCACTACCTCACCGGGTGTGCGCACGGCTTCAAGGTGGGCTACATCGACGTCAACCAGTTCACCCTGGCCAAGTAATCCGCAGGCTAACGCCGGCCGGCCCACGGTTGGTCGTTCTTGGCTCGGCGGGCGGCTTCGGCGGCGCGGTCGTCGGCCCAGACTTCCTCGAAGCGCTTCCCCCGGTGCACATTCGGCACCCGATTCATGACGCGGCTCAGCCACGGGGGAGCAGCGGCGGGTTCCCACTGCGGAAGCACCGAACTCACCGCGAAAAGGGACTTCAGCACCACGAACACGCCGAACAAGGCAGAGGGTGCGCCGGTGATCGCGACTGCGAACAAACCGAAGATGACTGTCAGATGCACGACGATGACGCGACCGAGGCCGCGGTTCGCGGTCTGCTCGATCTGGAGAAACGACCGTTCACGCAGGCCGGCCAGGTCTACGAAGAAATCCAAGGCGAGCAAACCGAACACGCTCAGACACCCGAGCCCCACACTGCGCCAGTCGACGGCGGCGAGTTCGCTGTGGTCGTTGTTGGTCAGCAGGAACAGCATGCCCCCGAGAAAGACACCGTGCGCCGCGGAGAAGGCGAGGCTCGTCGTGAGAAAACCTCGGACGAACGATGCCTGAGCCGTACCGCGGTTCGCACTCGGCGCCGTATACCTGAAGTGTCCTCGGCGTGGATTCCACCGCTGATGGACGAGTATCTGTGCTGCGATGAAAAGGCACATCGCGACCGTCTCGAACCAGTAGACCGTGAGTGTTGTTCCACCCGACCAGTCTTCGACAAACCAGCCCGCGGCCGGTATGGCGATCACCGCCAGCAGGGTCAGCGGATGAATGAACCGGATCACCTCTTCGTGGCCCTACGAGGTCGGCGCATGCCGTCATGGTCGCACGCGCGGCCCCGATCAGGTCACTGCTGCGATGCGCGCCATTTGTCCAAGATCCGGCGGTCGCGTTTGGTCGGACGCCCGGCGCCGCGCTCCCGGGCCGCAACGGGGGTGGCGACGGCCGAGAGTGGCGGCGGAGGCGGTGTCCGGTCGAGGTAACAGGTCACCGCGTCGGGGTGACCCACCCGTTTCTGGATCACCCGCACCACTTCGACGATCCGCGTCGTCTCACCGACCCGCGCGCGGATCTGATCTCCGGGCGCCACCGTCGTCGACGGCTTCGCCGGCCGATCGTTGACCCGGACATGGCCGCCGCGGCACGCTGCGGCCGCATCCGGCCGGGTCTTGGCCAGTCGGACCGCCCACAGCCACCGATCCACGCGCGTCGACTCCATGACACCCATGATGCTCGATGTTCATCCCCGGTCCGGGCCGGGAATGGCGCCGCCACGGCGAGCGCCGAACCGGCCTGGCCACTGATCCCCAGGTGTGGGACGACGGTTGTCGGCACCGGGGTGTCTGGGTCAACGGCATTTTCGTTCCGACCTACCGACGACGTTCGGCCGGGTTCGCCTCACTGCCCCGACTCGGTCTTCGCCTCGATCATGTTGGGGTGCACCAACTTCAGCCAGGTGTAGGGATGCTCGGGAGAAGTCGTGTTGCCGAGGGTGAACGTCCGGTCGGTGCGGCGGGCGCGGGCGATGGTGCCCAGCCAGGTGGCGACGGTGCTGAGCCGGTTCTCCACCCCGGTGAGGAACAGGATGTGGATGAAACCCCAGCCCAACCATCCGACGAAGCCGGCGAGCTGCACCGGCCCCGCCTGCAGGAGCGCATGTCCGCGGCTGATGTAGGCCGCCGAACCGAGGTCGCGGTAGCGATACGGTCTGCGGGCCTTGCCTTCGAGGTCACGTCGGATACAGGCAGCCGCATGCAGGCCGCCCTGCATGGCGTTCTCGGCCACACCCGGTAGATGATCGCGGCCCACGAGGTCGCCGATGACGAGGACCTCCGGATGCCCGGCTACGGACAGGTCCGGTTCCACCGCGATCCGTCCGGCGCGGTCCGACGTGGCACCGAGAGTTGCTGCCACTCGCCTCGCAAACGGCACGGCTTCGACACCGGCGGTCCACAGCACGGTGCGGGCGGCGAAGTCCTCGGTGGCGCCGCCTTGTTTGGCCGTGACGGTGATGCCGTCTTGGCGAACATCGGTGACATGCACCCCGAGGTGCAGTTCGACACCGAGCTTCTCCAGTATTCGGGTGGCTTTGCCGGTGAGCTTGGGCGTGAAGCTCTCGAGAACGGTTTCGCCTCCGTCGAAGAGCATCACGCGGGCGTCCTCGGGTTCGATGCTGTGGAACTCCTTGGCCAGAGCTCGCGTCGCCATCTCCCGAATCTGTCCCGCCAACTCGACACCGGTCGGACCCCCGCCCGCGATGGCGAAGCTGAGCCAGCCGTCGCGTTCGGGCCCGGGCGGCAGTGTCTCCGCCATCTCGAACGCGCCGTACAGCCGGCGCCGAATGCTCATCGCGTCATCGAGGGTCTTCATCCCCGGCGCCCACTGGGCGAAGTCTTCGCGCCCGAAATAGGCCTGCCGCATGCCCACAGCGAGGATCAGCACGTCGTAGTCGATGGTGAAAGTGCTGTCGTCCGGACGCCGGGCGGTCACTCGGCGGGCGTCGGCGTCGAAGTCGCACGCTTCCCCCAGCAACGTGGTGACGTTGCGGTGGCGGGCGAGCTCTTCACGCAGCGAACGGCTGATCTGGCCCGTACTCAACGTGCCGGTGGCGCATTGGTAGAGCAGCGGCTGGAACACGTGGCACGCCGCCCGGTCGAGCAGCGTGACGTCGACGTCGACCTCCCCGAGCCTGCGCGCGCAGAAAAGCCCGCCGAAACCGCCTCCGACAATCAACACTCTTGTTCGACCCTGAGTCATCACTCCACCATGCACGTTCACCGAGCCATCCACTCCATGACGTGACCTCGGTTAGCCTGGGTTGCGGTCGGGCGCGAACGGAGAGGACGGCCAGGTTCATGAGCAAACGACGACGGCTCAAGCCGCTGGGCGCTGCCGCGAAGGGCGCGATCGCCGGTGCGGGAATAGTGGCCGGGGCCTTCTGTGGGTCCTTCCCGGCCGGCGCCGAGCCGGTGCCCGGGCCGCCACCGGTGCCCCCGATCCCGAACCCCGTCTACGGGCCGGGGGCGACCGATCAGTTCGGTCCCATCGGGGATCTCTTCAGCTCTATTCGCACCGACGACCCGCTCGGCGCATTGACCGTGCCGCCGGTGCCGTCGCCAGGTGCGCCGCCGGGAGCCGGTGCATCGCCGCCCCTACCGCCCGGAACCGTGTCGCTGACCGCTCCGGAGTCGTCCACCGCACCGGTCGACGGAGTGTGGCTCGGGCCGTTGCCCGGAATGGCGCCGGTGCCCCTGGCCCCGCCCGTACCTCCGGCGGCGCCGTGACCGCGACGGTCTAAGCGGCGGTTTGCGCGGCGGGGGTGGACGCCAGCGCGTTGACCACGAATGCGGCGGCCTGGTCTGCCATGCCGTTGTCCTTGTAGGCGCTGTGTGCCGACCGGTCGAAGCCACCGGGGAAGCAGACCGGGTCTCCGGGAGCGCACAGCTGGATGGTCTTGGCGGAGTACAGCGACCCCACGGTGATGGGCGGCGCGTTGTGGTCGACCAGGTTCAGGAACCAGTTGTCCGGGGTGCCGAACAGCGCCACCGCGGCCACGTGCGGCGCTACTGCCGGCGGCATCGGACCGGTGATGCCTGCGGGTAGGGCCAATCCGGCCGGGACGGCATCAAAAGTTGTGTACGCGGCCACGGCAGCGCCCTGCGAGTAGCCGCCGAGCACGATCTTGGTGTCGGGGCAGGTTGCGGCGATCGACTCGATCTTGGTGCTGGCGTCGACGATGCCCCCGGCGGCAGCCTGGAAGTCCAGCGATGCGGGGTAGTTCACCCCGTAGACGTCGACGGGCGTGCCTCCCAGGCGGGCGTTGAGGGCATCGACGAACGCCTGCCCGGTGGCGCCGACGCCGGGTGCCTCGTTGGTTCCGCGGGCGAACACCACCTCGACGGCCGGGCAGGCGGCATCCGGTGCGGCCGCGGCCACGCCCACCGGTCCCAGCACCGCTGCGGCGGAGACGACTGAGGCGGCGATGCAGCCGAGCATCCAGGAGCGGGGTGTACTGGTGGTAGCGGCGCTGGTGGTCATGTCGTGCCTTCCGGGAGAGGTCTCGAGCGGGTAGGACAACACTCCCGCGACATGTGTTGCCACACATCGACGCTGGCATCCACCGGTACTGACCGCTAGTTGCCAGTGGCGCCTACCTGCTAGCCGGTACGGAGTGTGGCGCCGCGTCGCTCATCCTCTCACGCAGGTGGCGTATCTGCTGGTCAAAGGGCTGTCGGAGGTCGCGGGTATCCCGGAAAGGTCGGGCGGTACCGCCGTCCAAGACATTGCAAGGAGCATCAATGACGGATTCCCGGCGCACTCTGATGGCAATTCTGCTCGATCGTTCCGGCTCCATGGGGAGCATCGAATCCGATACCGAGGGTGGGTTCGACGCGTTCATCGGGGAGCAACGCAACCAGCTGGGAGACGCGAAAGTCACGCTGGCGCAATTCGATACGGAGGATGACGTCGTCTATGCCGATACCGCCGTCGACGAGGTGCCGCCGCCGCAGCTCGAACCACTCGGCGGGACGGCGCTTTTCGACGCGATCGGGCGGCTGATCACTGATGTGGGCGCGGACCTGACGGCGCTGTCGGAGTCTGATTGACCGATGGGCACGAGAACTCCAGCCGCGAGTGGACCCACGAGGCGGTCTGCGCGGCCATCAAACGTCAGGAGACGGAGTACTCCTGGTTGTTTGTGTTCCTCGGCGCGAACATCGACGCCGTTGCCGTCGGACGTCAGATGGGCTTCGATCCGGACCTCACCATGACGTATGCGCCGGACCGGGGTGGCGTCGCCTCGGCGCTGCGGTCCACCAACAACTATGTCTCTCGGCGGCGGCGCTCCGACATCGATGCCGTGCCGGCGGGCTTCTCCGCGGCCGACCGCGATGGCGCCCTCGGTATGAGCCGGTAGGTCCGCGGCTGGAGGTCAAAGAGGTGACGTTGCCCGGAGGAGACGCTAGCCTTGCTCGGAAGCCGGGTCCGGCGCTCCTTCGAGCCCGTCCTCCCGGGTGCCACAGAGAGGACAACCGGGTTTCCATGACCGAACGAGATCGCGCGACACTGGCGGCCGGCTCGCGGCTTGCAGTCGCAACCTTGATCGTCGCAGGCAGCGCGCTGGCCATGGCAGGCCAGGCAGGAGCCGAACCGGTTGCGCCACTGCCGCCGCCGCCGGTGCCCGGACAGCCCATCGCGGCCCCTCCCGGCGCACCCGTCCTTCCGCCGCCGCCCCCCGGACCGCCGCCGGTGCCCGCAATGGCAAACCCCACCTACGGCCAGGGCAATTCCGGCAGTCCGTTCGGCTACCTCGGCGACGTGTGGCGGGCGGCCCGCAGCGGCGACCCCGTCGGCGCACTGGCCGGCTCGCCGCAGGGAGCTCCGGCGCCACCGCCGGCCGGCGCCGGTCCGGCACCCGCGTTGCCGCCGGGCTTCGTGTCATTGACCGATCCCAATTCCACCACCTCGGCACCGCAGGAGCGGTCCTCCTCCGAGCCGCAGCAAGGCGGCCCCGCGCTGCCGGAGGGTTACTTCCCGTTGAGCGGGCCGCCGCCGCCGGATTGGTACGGCGCGCCAGGGGCACCGGGCGCACCAGGGGGCGACCCGTCCGCGCCACTGTTTGTGCCAGGTGCCCCCGCTCCCGTACCGCCCCCGCCTGCGCCCTAGGACGCCACGACTCGCCGATAGTTGAGGGGGTCGGTGGCACCCTCGGTGTTGACGACGAGCACACACGCGTCTGCAGTCAGGCCGGCTCGGGCGGCGTCGCCGACCTCGACCAGCGCCAACAGTCCGGCCAGTCCGGCCGCACCCGACTCGCCGGCGACGATGCCGACGTCAGCCAGGGCCCGCATCGCCTGCTCGGTGAAGTCATCTGAGATGGCCACGAAGGTGTCGGCGCCGGCAAGCAGAGTGGGCCATGCCAGCTGGGACGGCAGGCCGCAGTTGAGACCGGCCATCGACGAGGTGTGCGGCCCCGGCACCAGGGTGGGGGAGCCCGTGCGCGCCGAGGTCAACAGGCAGTTCGCCGCCGCCGGTTCGACGATGACGGTCTTCGGTGGTGTACGGGTGCCCGTGCGGTAGTGCCGCAGCGCGGCTGCCGCGAAGGCACCGACGCCGGCTTGCAGCGCTACGACACCGGGCTGCGGCAGCCCGCGGGCCGTCACAGCGTCCTCGATCTCGTGGAACATCGTCGAATAACCGTTGATCACGGCGCGCGGCGCGTTCTCATACCCTTCCCACGAGGTATCGGAGATCACCAGGTGGTCGGCATCGGCGAGCTGGGCCGACACCGCGATCGCGTCGTCATAGGTGCCGTCGACCACCTGCACCTCCGCGCCCTCGGAGGCAATGGCGTCGATCCGGGGCTGCGCGGTGCCGGCCGGCACCAGGATGGTTGCCGAAAGCCCCAGCAGCGCAGCGATACGCGCGACTCCTCGACCGTGATTGCCGTCGGTGGCAGCGACGAGCCCGCGCCCCTCAACCCGGTCCAGCGCGGCGGTCACCGACTGCAGCGTGACCGGCTCATCAGACCGCGGGCACCACGCGTGCTGTATCTCCGTCAGGCTCGCCCAAGACGCCCCCAGAATCTTGAACGACGGCAGCCCGAGCCGTTCGGATTCATCCTTGACCAAGACAGTTCTGACACCGAGAATCGGCGCGAGCTGTGGGCAGCTGCGCAAATCCGTTGGGGTATAACCGGGTAACGAACGGTGTGCGCCCCACGGCGCTCGGCTGGTCGGGCCGAGGACATCCGTGGGCACCCCTGCGCGCGCCGCCGGGTTGACGAAGATCTCGACACTGCTCATCGTGGTGTTCGCTTCCAGTATCAGACGGAGGTATAGCCGCCGTCGATCACCAATGCCTGACCGGTGATGTACGCCGATGAAGACGAGGCGAGAAACAGCAGAAGGCCGGTCATTTCCTCCGGAATTGCCTGGCGCCGCAAGGGGATCTGCGATTCGAGCAACTGGAGGGCTTCTTTCGGGTTGGCCTGATGCGACCAGAACCCGTCGTTGAACGGTGTATCGACCCAGCCGGGACACAACGCGTTGACGGTCACTCCGTCGGGCCCCAATTCGTCGGCGAGTGCCCGGACCAGGCCGAGTAAGCCACTCTTGGTCGCATGATAGGCGGGCATGCCTGCGTGCCCGCGAAACGCCCCGGTCGACGACGTCATGATCAGGCGGCCGTGCCCCGACGCACGCAGATAGGGCGCGGCGGTTTGCGCCATCAAGAACGGTGCCCGCAAGTTCACCGCCGTGCTCCGGTCCCAGGCTGCCACCGTCCACTCGCCGAGGGCGTGCGCCTCCAGCACCGCCGCGTTGTAGAACACGACGTCGAGTGCACCGGAGTTCAGCGACGCGGCAGAATGTACTGCAGCGATGACCGCCTGCGCATCCTCGAAGTCACACTCCACGAAATAGGTTTGATCCGAGGGCAATTCGCTGACCAATGCACGACCTGCCTCGGCGTTGCGGTCGGCCAGCACTACCTGATCCCCGCGGTCGCAGAAGGCGCGGACGGCGGCGGCACCGATTCCCGTCGCCCCTCCGGCGACCAGGACAACGCTCACGCCGAACCCGTGGCAAGTCCGGTGGACAGCACAGCCTGGATCGCACATTTCTCGTCGACATCGGAGGCCGCGCCACTGACGCCCAGTCCGCCGACCAGGGCTCCGTCGGCGAAGACCGGCACACCACCGGGGAACACGACAGCGCGGCCACCCAGGGTGTGGGCCAAGCCCCAGTCGCTTCCGCCGGGCGCGCTGCTGGCGATCCACGCCCGGGTCGGATAGCCGAATGACACTGCGGTGACGGCTTTGTCGAGGGCCAGCGACATCGCACCGAGTTGAGCACTGTCCATGCGCATGGAGGCCACCACATTCCCGCCACGGTCGACGACGGCCGCCGCCAGGCGGATACCTTCGCTCTCGGCATGAGCGGCCACCCCGGCGAGCAACGACGTGGCGACGGCCAGGGACATATCCGGAGTGAGGACCAGGGTTTCTACGGGCGGTACCGAGGGTGAGTCCATGAGGATTCCGTCCTTCGTGATGAGACACCAGTGTCACAACGGTCGGTGCTCGTTGCGGATCAAGTATAAACTATACGTCGTGGCTGACTTTCGAGAGAAGCGTCGGGAGAGCGGCGTGTGCCGCGGGCATCGCGGCGCCGTTGCGACCGCTCATCCCGCCGCGTCGGCAGCGGCGGCGCGGTTGCTTGCCGAGGGCGGATCCGCGGTTGATGCCGCGATCGCCGCTCAGGCGGCCATCAGTGTCGTCCTGCCGCAGGCGGCCGGACTCGGTGGTGACGTCCTGGCACTGGTGCATCAGGCCGGTGCAGTCGAGGCGGTCAACGGCACCGGGCGCAGTCCCCGAAAACTGGCGGGCACGCCCGAATCCACCGGTGGATCATCGGTCACAGTTCCTGGTGTGGTGGACGGTTGGCTCACCCTGCACGCCCGCTGGGGCAGGTTGCCGCTGCCGACAGTGCTGGGGCCGGCGGTGGCGCTCGCCGAGTCGGGGTTTGCGGTCGACGACGACCTCGCAGTGGCCGTCGACACCCAGCGGACCCGTCTCCACGCCGGTGGGGCGTCGGAATGGGACCTACTCACCGGCGCGGCATCTGGACCGCGGCACTGGCGGCAACCGCAGCTCGCGCACCTGCTCTCCGACATCGGCGAAAACGGTCGCGCTGCGTTCTATTCCGGCGCCGCCGCCCAAGCAATGGTCAATGCAATTCAAAGCCACAGTGGTGCACTGGAATTGGATGACCTGGCCGAGCACAAGACGCTGTGTCCGCCGCCGGTGGCGGTGCCATGGAACGGTGGCACGGTATTCGTTCAGCCGCCCGCGTCACAAGGGGTGCTGCTCGCGATGGCGCTGCAGAAGGTGACGGCCCTGTACAACGACGGCCAGGCGGCGGACGCTCATGCCCTCGTCGAGCTCACCACCGCTGCTTTCGCCCACCGCTCGGACTGCGCGGCCGGGGCTGCGCTGCTGTCGGTGCCGCTGCACATCGATCTGCGCCATGCCTCCCGGCGCCGGGGACCGCGGGCCTATCTGCACACCGCTGGTGTGGCCGTCGCGGACTCCGACGGGCAGGTGGTGTCGTCGTTGATCAGCGTCTTCGACGATTTCGGGTCCGGAGTGTTCGTCCCCGAACTCGGCATCGTGCTCAACAACCGCGCCGCGGGTTTCACCGACGGCGCCAACGCCGCGGCGCCGGGCAAGCGACCGGTCCACACCCTGGCCCCGGCCATGGTCCTCGGTCCCCGCGGCGTGACGGCACTGGCCACACCCGGTGCCGACGGGCAGGTCCAGACTCTGCTGCAGGTGCTGCTGGCACCGACGGACTCGCTGGGCGACGCCGTCAGTGCGTTGCGGTGGCGCAGCCAGGACGGCGAGCTGCTGATGGAGGAGGGGCATCCCGCCACCGACGAGCTGGCCGCACGCGGACACCACGTGGTCACGTTGCCGCCCGGCGAGGACCTCTTCGGAGCGGTTGTCGCGGCCGGCGTCGACCCCGAGCCGTTCGCGGTCGCCGACTGGCGCCGACAGACCCACAGCACAGGAGTGTCATGACAGCCACCACCGAGGCACTCAGCCGCGACATCGTCGACGCCGTAGAACACCAGCGGGAAGACCTCGTCGCGCTGTGCGCCGCGCTGGTTGCCGCGCCGAGTGTCAATCCGCCGGGAGACACCCGACAGGCCGCCGACGTGGTCTCCGATGCCCTCGCCGCGCGTGGTCTGGCTTCACGGCAGGAGCACACCGATCCGCTGATGCCCTCGGTGATCGCCGAGCTCGATTCCGGGCGCCCTGGTCCGCACCTGATCCTCAACGTCCATCTCGACACCATGCCCCCGGGTGACGAGTCTGCCTGGAGCCAACCGGTGTGGACTCTCACCCGCACCCAGGGCCGTCTCTACGGCCTGGGAATGGGCAACATGAAAGGCGCTGTCGCAGCGATGATCACCGCGACAGCACTCCTGGCCGAGCGCACCGCGCACTGGGCGGGCACGATCACCTTCACCGCGGTCAGCGATGAGGTGGTCTTCGGTGACAATGGCGCCGCATACCTCCTGCGGCAGCACCCGCATCTGTACGGCGACGGACTGTTGTGCGGCGAGGGACCAGGGTTCCGGCGGCTTGCCATCGGCGAGAAAGGTGTCCTGTGGATCGAGTTGTCCGCCACCGGGCCGGCCGGGCACTCGTCGGCGGTCACCGCGGGCACCTCGGCCAGCGCCCGCATCGCCGCGGCGGTCACCGCCGTGGATGCCCTCACCGGCACCCCGGGTGCGCTGCCCGACGAACTCCGTGAGCTGGCCACCGACAGCTCGGACACCGATCCGGGTCTGCTGCTCACCGCGAACGTGGGCACCATCACCGCCGGTACCTTCATCGGCCAGATCGCCACCGGCGCGCGGGCCGAAGTCGACTTGCGTCTTCCTCCCGGGGTGACAACGGGGCAGGCCATGGTCTTGGTGCGGGACGCTCTCGCCGGCCTCGAGACCGTCAACGTCCGCCAGATCAAGGGCTGGGACGCCAACTGGACCACACCGGACGCGGCATTGACCCAGGCCTGGCAACACGCCGCCCGTGCCGTGTCCGGCAGCCCGTCGGAGTACGCGATCCGGCTACCCGCCAGTGACGCCAGCCGGTGGCGACGCAACGGCGTGCCGGCCTTGTGTTTCGGTCCCCAGCCGACGTGGTCGGCCGGCATCGACGACTACGCCGAGGAAGACGAGGTGCTGCGCTGCGCGTCGCTGTATGCGGTGACGGCGCTGAATGTGTTGCGGCCCAGCTAGCTCAGTCCTCTGCGGACCAGCGCAGCACGTTGAGGAACTGCGCCAGGCGTTCACTGCGCGGTGAGGTGAGAATCTCTGCGGGAACACCGGTTTCTACGATGCGGCCCTGGTCGATGAACACCGCGCGGTCGGCCACCAGCTTCGCGAACTCCATCTCGTGGGTCACCACCACCATCGTCATCCCCTCGGCGGCAAGCGATTTCATGGTGTCCAGCACTTCGGCCCGCAACTCGGGGTCCAGCGCCGACGTGGGCTCGTCGAACAGCATCACCTTGGGATCCAACGCCAGCGCGCGGGCGATCGCCACCCGTTGCTGCTGCCCACCTGAGAGTCGGGACGGCCGGTCGTGGGCGCGGTTGGCCACCCCGACCCGGGTCAGCAGTTCTTCGGCACGCGTACGTGCCTGTGCGCGAGGGAGTTTGAGTACCCCGGAGGCGCCTTCCATGACATTCTCCAGGGCGGTCATGTGGGGGAAGAGGTTGAACTGCTGGAAGACCATGCCGACCTGGCGGCGTAACGCCACCAGATCGGCGCGTCGGCGAGTGACGTCCTCGCCGAAAACCAAGACGCTGCCATCGGTCGGAATCTCCAACATGTTCAGGCAGCGCAACATCGTCGACTTCCCCGACCCGCTCGGACCCAGGATGACCAGGACTTCGCCGGCAGCGACATCGAGGTCGATGCCGTGCAGGATCGCGTTGTCGCCATAGGACTTGTGCAGTCCACGCACTTCGATGGGGTGGTGGGCCCCGCCGGTCGGCCCAGGCAGTCGCCCCGGCGCGAGTGAGGTGACCTCGTCAGGCATTGATGACCTTCTTCTTGTGCCACCACGTGACGGCCGTCGCGATGGGCAGGTTGATCACCAGGTAGAACAGCGAAGCGACCAGCAGTGCCTCGATGTTGCGGAAGGTCGAGGCGCCGATGCTCTGGCTGGCGTTGAGCAACTCCGCCACTCCGATCACCGATACCAGGCTGGTGTCCTTGGTGAGGCTGACCAGCATGCTGCCGATCGGCGGCAACATGTTGCGGACCGCTTGCGGCAGGATGATGCGTCTCAGGGTGCGCGTATGGGTGAGGCCCATCGCCGATGCCGCCTCCCACTGTCCGCGGGGCAGGGAGGTGATCCCGGCCCGGAAGATCTCGGCGAAGAACGCCGCGTAGTTGAGCGACAACGCGATGACGCCGCTCCAGAGCGCCGAGATGTCAACGCCGAGCAGGATCGGGATCAGGAAGAAGATGGTCACGATCTGCAGCAGGGGTGGGGTGAGCCGAAAGATCTCCACGTATACGCGAAACGGTGCGCGCACCCAGGGCTTGCTGCTGGTCAGCGCGGTGCCGACCAGGAGTCCGAGGGCGAACGAGAAGATGGCGGAGTAGACGAAGATCTCCAGAGTCACCAGCGCGGCGCGCAGGTAGAGGTGGAAATCGCCGGGCAGCCAGGAGAAGTCGAACGTGTAGCCCGATCCCATCAGGTGTTTTCGATGGCTTCGGTCCAGTACTCGATGCGCTGCTGGATGCGGCCGGTCGACGTCATGTCCGCCACCCACGCGTTGAGGCAGGCGCCGAACCCGGGGTCCTGCTTGCTGTAGCCGAAGGCGACGTCGAAGGGGTTCACGAGATCGGCTTCGGTCGGTAGCGGCGTGGTGACACGCCCATTGGTGCCGATCGCGGCCATCTTCGGGTTGGTGTACTTCGACAGCAGCAGCGCTTTGAGCCCGCCTTCGACCATCGAGGAATCCGCCCGGCCGGTGGCCATGAAGTTGTACAGCAGGACCTGCCCCTGCAGTGGCGCGTCCTTGATCACGGCGTTGGGAATCAGCTCTTTGGCGACATCGCCCTGGGCATTGCCCGTGCCGTAGAAGAACGTGTTGTCCGGAGTGTCGAGGTCGGCAATCGTCTGATAGGACGAGTCCTCGAGCACATAGAACAACTGGCCGGAGACGAAATACGGGTCCGTGAAGTCGATGACCTCAGCGCGGGCCGGCGTGTTGAACAACTGGGCGCCGATGATGTCCGCCTTGCCGGACGTGATGGCCGGTGGCAGAACGTCATAGGAGAATTCGGCGATTCTGGGTTCGACCTCCAGGATGTGCGCCAACTCGGCCGCGTTGTCCGGTTCGACGCCCACGAAGTCGCCGTCGGACTTGAACGAGAACGGGGGAGAGATGCCGGTGGCCCAGTTGATGTAGCCACGATCCTTGATCTGCTTGATCAGTGGCGACTTCTCGGCGGTGCACGCGTCGGCTACCGCAGGGGCCACCGGCGGATCGGTGGCCGGCTGCTCCATCGACACGGCGCCGGGGTCGACGCTTTCTACGAGCTCACCCCCGGTGTCTTCCGGAGCCGGCGAGGATCCGCAGGCGACCAGAGTTGCGGTCACGAGAAGGGCCGGCACCCCGCGACGGCACAGACCGATAACCC
>JBEVFK010000085.1:0-33744 GCA_040512325.1 Mycobacterium sp.
AGAGCCACTCCGCGCGCCAGCGAGGTCGCGGCCGACGAATTCCGGCAGGCACGACCGATTTTCGAAGAGAAGATGCGCACATACCAACCGCGGGTGCTCGCCTTCCTCGGCAAGCGCGCCTTGTCAGCGATGCAGGCGACTCCTGATATCGCCTGGGGCCGCCAGTCTTTGGCGTTCGCCGGTTCCACAGCCTGGGTACTGCCCAATCCAAGTGGCCTGAACAGGAACTTCACTCTCGACGCGTTGGTTCGTGACTATGCCGAGCTGCGTTCTGCCTTGACTCGACCGGTGTGAGACGGCTTTCCCCGCGACCTAACCTCCAGGACTGCTGATCAGGCACAGTGATCACACCAAAGCCGACCTCCCGACACCGATTGCAGCTGGCTGGAATCAGCGCTGGGTGGTAGCAGGGACGACGTCGGCGCTGCCGAGGCGCACTCTGGGACCGTGCACTCGATGAACGCGGTCAGATGGTGGCAGCGCACGTGAAAAAGTCACCCGAGCCGGTGCCGACCTGGGGTGGGGTACCGCTGCGCCGCCGACAGATCCTGCTCGGCATCGCCGCCGTTGGTGGCTTTCTCGCCGTCGACCTGGGGGCTGTCTCCTACGCTGCTGGATGGATCGACCCTGCCCGTCGCCTGACGCCCGACATGTTCATCAAAGCCTTTGAACGGGTCAACGGCAGACAGCCAGGGTTTCGCAAGAATCATGCCAAGGGCGTTGCTGTGGCAGGGTACTTCGACAGCAACGGCAACGGTCGTGAGGTGTCCAGCGCCGCGGTGTTTCAGCCAGGCCGCACGCCGGTCCACGGCCGATTCTCGCTGGCCGGCGGTAACGCCCACGCCGCCGACATGGCCGCGACTGCACGTGGTCTCGGCCTCGCCATCGGATTTCCCGGTGGCGCACAGTGGCGAACCGCCATGCTGAACCTTCCCGTGTTCCCGGACAGGTCGCCACAAGGGTTCTACGACCGACTCCTTGCCTCCAAACCGGCGGCCGACACCGGCAAGCCCGACCCGCAGGCAATGGCGTCGTTCCTGCGCGCCCACCCGGAGACGGCGATGGCGATGACGCTCATCGGCCAGAGCCCGCCGACTGCCGGATTCGCAGACGACACCTTCCGCAGTCTCAACACCTTCTACATGGTTGACGACACCGGCTTGCGGACACCGGTGCGGTGGTCGTTGGTGCCCTTGGTGTCTGTGCAGACGCGGCAATCCTCCGGACCCAATCGACTCTTCGACGCGGTGACGCGCCAGATACGTTCGGGCCCACTGCAGTGGAGATTGGTGCTGGCTGTCGGTGAGCCGTCGGATCAGCTGAACGACGCGACCGTGCCCTGGCCCGCTCATCGCCGAACCATCGACTGCGGGACGCTGACGCTGACTTCCATCGAGACCGAACGACGGGGGAATGCGAGGGACATCAACTTCGACCCGCTGGTGCTGCCTCCCGGTATCGAACCATCTGACGATCCGCTGTTGAGCCCCCGGTCGGCGGTGTACGCCGCGTCCTACCGGCTCCGGACCCGCGAACCCAAGGCCCGATCCGCCGTCGACGTCGAGGCGGTAGCGCCGTGACCGCTGCAGGCGAAGCGCAGAAGCACACGGCGACGCCGCCACCGAAGTTCACCGTTGTCAGTCGTATCTTCCACTGGCTCACGGCGATCCTGATCTTTGCGGCGTTGCTGATCGGGTTCACCATGGTCCACTCGCTCGCCGGCTACGCGGCATTGCGGGCAGTGCATATGTCGATCGGTGCACTGGTTCTTGGGGTTGCTGCACTGCGAATCATCAACAGGACCAGACACCACCCGCCCGCATGGCCGCCGACCGTCGGTCGAATCGAGGGCCGAGTCGTCATCTGGACCGAACGGGCCATGTACGCGCTGTTGCTCACGCAGCCCTTGGTGGGATGGGCGATGGTGTCGGCGAGTGGCACCCCGGTCCGGGTCTTCAGCGCGGTGTGTCTACCGCCCATCGCGCCATTCAACGCCACGATCTTCTCCGTTCTGCGCGAATCCCATTCGGTCCTGGCGTATGCACTGGTGGTCATCGTGGCGGCCCACGTATCGAGCGTGCTGGCGCATTCCGCGGCGCTGGGTGACGGCATGCTGCGCAGGATGACCTTCGGTATCGGTTCGAGTGACACGGGGGCGGCCCGCACACCCGACGCTGGCTGATGGAATCGGACCGGACACACCGGGCGGGCGGCGAGTCGACACGCCGACTGGATACTGCGCTTGTGCCAGGCACGGAATGCCGAGATCGGTCACCGATCGGTCACTTGTGACTGAAAGACGACTTGCAGGTGACGCTGGGCGGTGCCGGACCGTCAATCGGGGTCATCAGTTTCGGGTCACAGGGCGCTAGCGACCACGCTTCGGGTGAAGGCGGAGTACAGTCAAGGTTCTCAAGCGCAATTTCTTGCCTGGTTCAGACTTACAGCCCGCGAGCCGCAGCGCCTACGCCGTAGCAATCCACGGAGCAACGATGTCGAACCAAGCTCAACTGTCGAATCACATTCAAGCTGCCCTTGACCATACCCAGTGCACCGTTGTCGAACACTGGAGCAACAACACCGTGATCCTCGGCTGCGCCGGCGTCCTCGACATGGTGACCGCCCCGGAACTGGAGCGGCGTATCGCGATCGCGCTGGAAAAGCGTCCGACGTCGTTGATCGTGGATCTGACCCACGTTGACTTCCTTGCCTCCCACGGCATGAATGTCCTCGTCACCGCCCACCGTCAGTGCTCGGCCGGCACCGAGTTCGCTGTGGTCGCCGATGGGCACGTGACCAGACGACCCATGCAGCTCATCGGCTTGACCGACATCCTCACCATGCACGCCACCCTGGATGACGCACTCGGCAAAGTTGCGGCCTGACCCGGATGAGCGCGCAGCGCGAAGACGACCTGGCCTGGAATCTCGTAGAGCATCATCAGGGCTTGATGACAGCTGGTGAGCGTACGGTCGCGTATGTCGATCTCGGCGCGGGCGACTTCCAGGCGGTGATTCGTAGCGTCCTGACTATCCTTGCCGGACAGGAGAAGTCGCTGAGCCAGCAGGATGCGGCAGATGTGCAGAGCTGGATCGACTGCTATGACACCAAGGCTGAGTTCGGCGTACTGCTCGCGCATGCAGTCGGAGCTGCCGCGGTCGGCTGACCGGCCGTGCCGCTGCCTTGCCTATCGCTCCGGGTGGTCGACCTCGAGCAGTCTCCCGGCGACTATCTCGACGCGGGTGTTGGAGTCCTGCGACAGTTTTCGAAGTAGCTCGAAAGCCGCCGACGCGTCGATGTCGTAGCGCTCCATCAACATTCCTTTGGCCTGGCCCAGAATGTCGCGGGTCTGAAGAGCTTTGTGAAGCTGAGCGATCTCCCGCTCCGATGACTGCTGGAGCAGTTCCTGGGCATCGGCGAGTGCCGAGAGCGTGTGCAGCTGATCGGAGATGCCCAACATGTTGCCGTCGGCGACGCTGGAGGAGATCGCGGTGAGCGCATCCCTGAGCGAGGTGATCTCGCAGGTACGAAGCCGCACGCCGATCTGTTCGTCCACCTCGTGCACCGAGGAGTTACTGCAGGTCCACACCTTGGGCAGAAAAATCTCCGGGTTCCTGGGGTCTGGTATGTCGTACCGCAGAATCGGCATGTGGTCGGTGCCGAGATGCCGCATGGCTGATTCCATCGACAGGCCGAGCTGAGAGGACCCGTTCGCCTGGGGATCGGTGGGATCGTCGGGGAACAGATCGAAGACGAACTCACCGATCAACTCGTCACGTGCCCGCATCGAGGCCACTTCGTAGGCGGAATTAACCGCGCGGATGCGCAGGTCCCGGTCCAACAGCATGAACCCGGTCTCGGAAGATTCCGGCGCAAGTTGCGGCGCGAGAGCGTCGAATCGCGACTGGTTGTACATGCAGAACACCGGGCTTTCGTGACGTGAGACTGTCGCAGAAAGAACCGATTCTACTGGTGGGTCGCGTCTCCCTCAGCTGGGAACATCCTACCAATCCTGACTCGAGGGGCTCATGGGACTCGAGGGGGCGATAGCGGCCGGCCAACGTCCGGCGAACCGGCTCCGGACGTTGGCCGCTGCTTTGGTCAGACGCCCAGTGTGCTCTGGATGTCGGGCTTCATCGCATTCAGCTGCGCACCCCAGTAGCCCCACGCATGGGTGCCGTTGGGCGGAAAGTTGAAGATTCCGTTGGTGCCGCCCGCGGCGGAGTACTGCCGCTGGAAGTTCTTGTTGCTGTCCAGCGTGATGCCCTCGAGCAACTGGCCGGGCAGGTCGGCTCCGCCCAGCTCGCCCGGCGCGCCGTTTCCGCAGTACACCCAGACGCGGGTGCCGTTGCCGACGAGCTGGCCGACATTGACCGTCGGGTCGTTGCGCTGCCACGCAGGTCCGCCGCCGGGACCCCACATCGCAGTGGCGTCGAAGCCGCCGGCGTCACGCATCGCGAACCCGACGAGGGTCGGCCAGATGCCGTCGGAAAGGTTCAGGAAGCCCGACAGGGACCCTGCGTAGGAAAACTGCCCGGGATGGTAAGCAGCCAGGATGAGAGCGGCACTGCCCGCCATCGAGAGCCCGACGACGGCGTTGCCGGTCGGCGAGACACCCTTGTTGGCCGCCAGGTACGCCGGCAATTCTGCGGTCAGAAACGTCTCCCACTGGTAGTTCTGTGTGCGGCCATTGCCGACCGCCGGTCGCTGCCAGTTGGTGTAGAAGCTCGACATGCCGCCGACCGGCATCACCACCGAGAGTCCCGATTCGAAGTAGTTCTCGAATGCGGCAGTCTCGATGTCCCACCCGCTGTTGTCGTCACGGGCCCGCAGACCGTCGAGCAGGTACACCGCCTTGGGTCCGCCGCCCTGGAACCTCACCGGCACGTCGCGACCCATCGCCGCCGAGGGCACCATCAGTGTCTCGACGGGCAACCCCGGCCGGGAGTAGGCCACTGAGGTCGCCGATCCGCCGGTGACGGCGATCAGACCTGGCAGCACCAGTGCTGCCAGCGCACCAGCCACCAGGCGGCGCCCCAGTCGTTGTGTGAAACTCATTGTGTTGACATCCTTTTCGGCGCGCCATCTGGGCAACGCACGTCGTGGAAAATTATGCGGCCCGGTATTCCATCAGATCGGTTCGGGGGTGCAACTGCTTTGCACCCGCCGCATTCGCAGGCTGGCCACCGCTGAGCGGTGCCACATCGCTTACGTCGCAGTGATATGCCCCGGTGTTACCCGATGACCCAGGGTGGGCGCGGCACGTCACAGGTTGGTCAGATTTGTGGCGCGACTGACCCACTGCGGGGCGTGGATGCAACTAATCTGAGCGTGGTCGAGATGCGACCACGAGGGGAGATCGATGTCGGACACTAATTCTTCTCGCGCGGTCCTTCCAGTTCCCGATGTGGCGCATGTCGGATTGACCACCTACGACGCCAAGGACCCGGACACCAGCTATCCGGCGATTCGAGACATCCGGCCGCCCGTCGATGCCCCCAACGTGCTGGTGATCCTGATCGACGACGTCGGTTTCGGTGCCAGTAGTGCGTTCGGCGGCCCCTGCCACACGCCGAACTTCGAGAAACTGGCCGCAGGCGGCTTGAAATACAACCGGTTCCACACCACGGCGCTGTGCTCGCCCACCCGTCAGGCGCTTCTGACGGGCCGCAATCATCACTCGGTCGGGATGGGCAACATCACCGAGACAGCCACCGCCGCGCCGGGGTACACGTCAGTGCTGCCCAACACCAAGGCGCCACTGCCCCTGACGTTGAAGCTCAATGGGTATTCCACCGCCCAATTCGGGAAGTGCCACGAGGTGCCGGTATGGCAGACCAGCCCGGCCGGTCCCTTCACCGCTTGGCCGACCGGCGGTGGCGGGTTCGAGTACTTCTACGGATTCATCGGCGGTGAGAACAACCAGTGGGACCCGGCACTGTACGAGGGCACCACTCCCATCGAGCCGCCGAAAACGGCCGCTGAGGGCTATCACCTGACCGAGGATCTCACCGACAAGGCCATCAATTGGGCCCGCCAGCAGAAGGCGCTGTTACCCGACAAACCGTTCTTCATGTACTTCGCCCCCGGTGCGACGCACGCGCCGCATCACGTGCCGCCCGAGTGGATCGACAAGTACCGCGGCAAGTTCGCCGACGGCTGGGACCAACTCCGTGAGGTCACCTTCGCACGTCAACAAGAACTCGGCGTCATCGGCCCGGACGCGGTCCTGACACCCCGTGACCCCGAAATGCCGGCGTGGGATGACATGGATCCGCAACTCAAACCGGTGCTGGAACGCGAGATGGAAGTCTACGCAGCATTTTTGGAGCACACCGATCATCACGTTGGGCGCCTGCTCGATTCGTTGGGGCCGGTGCTGGACGACACCCTGGTGTACTTGATCATCGGCGACAACGGCGCGTCGGCAGAAGGCACGCTTCAAGGCGCATTCAACGAGATGGCCAACTTCAACGGTATGGCCGACATCGAGACTCCGGAGTTCCTGCTCTCGAAACTCGACGAGTTCGGCGGCGAAGCGTCCTATGGTCACTTCGCCGTAGGCTGGGCCTGGGCGATGGACACCCCGTATCAGTGGACCAAGCAGGTGGCATCACACTGGGGCGGTACCCGTAACGGCACAATCGTGCACTGGCCCAACGGCATCCAGGACAAGGGCGGCAAGCGGAATCAATTCAGCCATGTCATCGACGTGGCCCCGACGGTGCTGGAAGCCGCAGGGATCCCGGCACCCACCTTGGTCAACGGTGTGCTGCAGAGCCCGTACGAGGGCACCAGCATGGTCTACAGCTTCAACGACGCCGAAGCCCCCGAGCGCCATCAGACCCAATACTTCGAGATGTTCTGCAACCGCGGGATCTACCACAAGGGTTGGAGCGCGGTGACAAAGCACCGCACACCATGGGCGATGGGCGGAGCGGCGATGCCGGCCTTCGACGACGACGTCTGGGAGCTCTACGACGGCAATGTCGACTGGACCCAGGCCAACGACCTCGCGAGAGAAAACCCGGAGAAACTGCATGAGCTGCAGCGTCTCTGGCTGATCGAAGCGGTCAAGTACAACGTGCTCCCACTCGACGATCGCCAGATCGAGCGCATCAACCCCACCACCGCTGGACGACCTGCGCTGATCAAGGGCAACAGTCAGCTGTTGTTCGCCGGCATGGGACGGCTGTCGGAGAACAGCGTGGTCGACATCAAGAACAAGTCGTTTGCCGTCACCTCGGAAATCGTGGTGCCCGACGGTGGCGCCCGAGGTGTGATCATCGCGCAGGGAGGCCGATTCGGCGGCTGGAGCCTCTACGCCGACGACGCCAGGGTCAAGTTCCACTACAACGTGCTGGGCATCAAGTCCTTTCACGTCGCTGCCACCGAAGCCGTCCCGACAGGGACCACCCAGGTGCGGATGGAATTCGACTACGACGGCGGCGGTATGGGCAAAGGCGGCACCGTGACGCTCTACTACGACGGCAAGAACGTCGGCAGTGGACGGGTGGATCAGACGCAGGGCTTCATCTTCTCCGCCGACGAGACCACCGATGTCGGATACGAGTCCGGCACGACGGTGAGCCCCGACTACACGGCCCACACCAGTCGGTTCAACGGCAAGATCGACTGGGTCCGAATCGATCTCGGCGACGACGCCAAGGATGCCGACCACTACATCGACCCCGACGAACGGTTTCGCGTCGCGATGGCGCGCCAGTAGCTCAACCTCGGTCAAACAACGTCGGATGAGTTCCCTTCGTGGTCAGCACTGGAGTCGGTGTCGCCAGGATCGTTGTCCTCGGCACCTTTGTCCCCGGCCCGGGGGTGGCTGCGACCGGCGGGAGCGGGTTCGTCGCTGACGGTAGTGTCGGCGACGGATTTTCGGTCCAGCTCACCAGCTGTGGTCTCGTCCTCGGTTGCACCGTCCCCGACGGCGGGGTCCTCGACGGCAGGGTCCTCGACGGCAACGTCGTCAGCTTCGGCGTGATCGACCACCGGAGCCACGACACTCGACGGCTCTTCTGCCTTCTCAGGCGAGGGGGTGACGGGTACCGTCGGAACCTCCGCGGCCACAACCGGATTTACCACGGGAAGCGCTGGATCATCGAGGATCTGCGCCGTCGCACTTTCCGTCTTGCCTGCTGCTTCGAGGGCCGGAGCAGCCCTGAAGTCGCTGACGGCAGGTGCGGCGTCGGTGGTCACGCCGGTGACGACGCTCGTCGCTGCGTCCAACAGCACGTCGAATCCGGTGTGTGCCGTCGTCAGGACAGCTCCGGCCACCCCGGAGCCGAGGTTGAAGACCGCCACGGCGGGCGCGATCACAAGGCCGCGGATGGCGCCGAGAACGGCTTGGACGACGGCGTTGTCGGACGCGGTGGCGAGTTGGGTGAGCAGGGCACTGATCCCGGCGGCAGCGTTGTTGAGCTGGAAGGTCACCTCGCTCAAGGCGATTCCCGCGATGTCGAACAGACCGTCACCCACCGCCTGCACCGCTTTGAGGCCATTGCCGACGAGCAGCTGTCCGCCGGCGACCCCGGCGGTGAGAAGTCCGGCGTAATCAGCCACCGACAGTGGATCATTGATCACATTCGCCGTCGCGACCAGAATGTTCTGCAGTGAACCGGTCAGGGCGCTGGACAACAATTCACCCACCTGTGCGGTAGTGGTGGTGATGACGGGGTTGATCAGGCCCAGGTTCTCGGCGAGCTTGGCGAACGCGTCGACGGATAGTGTCTTCAGAATGGTCAGCGACGCCACCAGAGTCTGGTTGCCGGTCGCGTCGATCAGCCCCGTGAAGACAGTGCCGAGCAACTCGACAATGTTGTCGACCACTCCGATGAGACTCTGCCCGGGAATGCCCGCCACGTCTGTCACGGTGGTGGTGGCACCGTCGAACAGAGTCTGCAGCTCGCCGATGAACGCCTCGATGTCGACTGGGCTGACGGCCAGTCGGAGCTCTGAGACCGTGACGTGCGGCATCGTCACGGTGTGATGGTGTGTCGGGATCGACAGGGGAGCGAAGGCGAGTGCGGTTGTGGCGGTGAGTGATACACCGGCTGTGAGGTAGGAGCGGGCCGAAATTTCCACGTGGGTGATCCTTTACTCCGTGAAGACGTGAACGGGTGCCACGTCGTTGGCGGGGGACTCGGCGGTGGGCACCGTCCGTCGGTCGTTTCGGGGCGTCGCCGTCACGCAGACCGAACCGGTCATGAAGCCGGGTCATCCACACCGGCGCCCCACCAGTGGGCTCGGTCATATCGGCTCCCGACGCTCAGGTATGTCAACGACTGATGACTTAGGCACCGTACGTCGGCCGGGTCACTGTGTCAACAGTCGGTGACTTCGGTTTCTGAGGACGGCGGAGTAGGGTCGTCTGCGTGAACATCGGCACGCGCGCATATTGGCGCTTTATCTCGGCTCCGGGTGGAGCCATGGATAAGGCGCAGTAGAGCAACGCGCGATACGCCACCCGGAGCCCAGCAGTGACCAGCAGGTCGCTGCTTTTGTCATTTCAGGGCACCGGTGAGTCCGCGGGTAGGCCCTGAGAAACCACTCACAGGAAGCCCGAACACCGTGACCGTCACCAGCACCGCCCTTGATGTCGAAAGCACCTCCGACCGGCGGATCGTGTCTTTTCGACCCATTCCCGCCCCGGAGCAGATCCGGGTCGACCTGCCCTTGACACCCGCCGGCGCGCAGGCCGTGCAACGGCACCGCGACGAGATCACCGACATCCTCGCCGGGCGTGATGACCGGCTGCTGGTCATTGTCGGGCCGTGCTCGGTCCACGACCCGGTAGCGGCTCTGGACTACGCGGGTCGGCTCGCGCCGCTGGCCGAGGCCTACTCCGACCGGCTCAAGATCGTCATGCGGGTTTACTTCGAGAAGCCTCGCACCACGGTCGGCTGGAAGGGCCTCATCAACGATCCGGCAATGGACGGCAGCCACGACGTCGAAAGGGGACTGCGGACGGCACGCGCCCTGCTGCTCGACATCGGCGAGCTCGGCCTCGCGGTGGGTTGTGAATTCCTAGAGCCCACCAGTCCGCACTACATCGCCGACACCATCGCCTGGGGTGCGATCGGCGCTCGCACCACCGAATCGCAGATTCACCGGCAGCTGGCCTCCGGGCTGTCCATGCCGGTGGGGTTCAAGAACGGCACCGACGGCAATGTCCAGCCGGCCATCGACGGGGCCAAGGCCGCCGCGGCCCAGCATGTGTTCTTCGGAATCGACAGCCTCGGCCGCGGGGCCATCGTCGAGACCGCGGGCAATCCCGACTGTCATGTGATTCTGCGTGGCGGCTCGACCGGACCCAACCACGACGCCGTCTCCGTCGCGACCGCCATCTCGGCGCTGGCTGCCGCGCAACTCCCGGCCAACGTGATGGTCGATTGCTCGCACGCCAACTCGGGCAAAGATCACCTCCGGCAAGCCGAGGTGGCCCACGAGATCGCCGCCCGGATCGCCGCCGGTGAGCGCGGCATCAGCGGACTGATGCTGGAGAGCTTCCTCGTGGCCGGAGCCCAATCGCTGGGGGGACCGCTGGTGTACGGGCAGTCCGTTACCGACAAGTGCATGGACTTCGCCACAACGGCCGAGGTGCTCGCGCGGTTACACGAGGCCAAAGCGGGCCCCGAATAACTCGGACGACCCGGCGGCCGCAGCACTTGTGCTGCGGCCGGAGTCGCCTTACGGTGCATGGTAGACAGATCGGTCTGTCTCTGACCAGGATGGTGGTGCAATGGATCTGCATCTCAATGGCAAGACGGCAATCGTGACAGGCGCCAGCAAAGGCATCGGCCTGGCGATCACTTCGGCGTTGGCCGACGCCGGTGCCCACGTGATCGCTGGTGCGCGCACCAGTACCGCGGAACTGCGTGAGCTGGAAAGCGCGGGCAAGGCGACCTTCGTTGCCGTTGACCTGGCGACCGCCGACCAGCCGGCGCTGCTGGTGGAGGCGGCGGCCGAGCGGGGTGGTCTCGACATTCTGATCAACAATGTCGGCGCGGCCGTACCCCGCCCGGGCGGCTTCACCAGCGTCACCGACGACGACTGGAACGCCGCCTGGAACCTGGGTGTCATGGCCGCGGTGCGTACCACCCGGGCAGCGATACCGGAACTGCTCAAGCGGGAGAACGCGGCCATCGTCGTGGTCGGCTCGGTCAACGCGTTCCTGCCTGATCCGGGGTTGCCCGACTACTGCGCGACGAAGGCAGCATTGACGAATCTTGCGAAAGGATTGTCGAAGGAGCTGGGTCCCAAGGGTATCCGCGTCAACTCCGTCAGTCCGGGCCCGGTGACCACGCCGCTGTGGTTCGCCGAGGGTGGTGTGGCGAGCGCCTTCGCCAGTGCCAGCGGCCAGACGCCGGAAGAAGTCGCGAACTCAGCGGTGGCGGGCACGCCACTCGGCCGGTTCAGCACACCGCAGGAGGTGGCGGATCTGGTGGTGTTCCTGGCCAGTGACCGCGCCGCCAACATCACCGGATCGGACATGACCGTCGACGGCGGCATGATCACCACTATCTGACGGGTCGTCAGCAACACGGAAGGGGCTCATGGACACCGTTTCGCCGCGCGAGCGCGTGCTCAGCACCGCTGACCGGCTGTTCTTCTCGGTGGGGGTGCACGCTGTCGGCGTGGACCGGATCATCGAAGAGGCGGGCGTGGCGAGGGCGACGTTGTTTCGGCACTTCCGCTCCAAAGACGATCTGGTGGCCGCTTACCTCGAACGGCGGGCCGGCACCGCCAGAGCGATGCTGACCGAACTGCGCGACGCGCATGTCGAACCGGGCCAGATGCTCTCGGCCATTGCCGACGTGGTCGATTTCTATCGTGACCAGCCGGGCTTTCGCGGATGCGAGTTCATCAACGCGGCAGCGGAATTCGCCGATCCGGGGCACCCGGCTCGGCGGCTCGCCATCGAGCAGCGCGGGTGGATCACCGACTTCCTGACCGAGACGCTGGCCGCAATGGGCCGCGACGATGCACGCGCGACCGCCGAGGCGATGCTCATGGTCCGCACCGGTGCGCTCGTCGCCGCGTCACTCGAGCTTGGTGTGGACGGCGCAGGTGTCGGAGCGCTCATGTGGAATGCGCTGGCGAACAAGGGTATCGATCGGATGGTTCGCTGAGGTTTCACGGCTGCCGGCGGGGGGTGCCGAGCAGCACCAGGAAGTCGTCGACCACTTCGGCCACGTACTTCTCCCCGAAGTCCTGGTTGGCGAACATTCGGCGATAGAGCAGAGGGCCGAGGAGTCTGTCCATCGCTCGGGCCACGTCGACGTCGTGGGCGAGATCTCCAGATGCTCGCGCGGCATCGAAGATCGTCTGGTAGGCGGCGCGGCCCTTGTGGTACAGCGTGTCCTTGATCCGGCGGAACGACGGATCCACTGTTGCGCGTTCGATATTGACCCTCATGACCCGTTCCATGACGGGGTCGTGCAGCATCACCCGAAAAACCTCGCCCGCCGCAGCGAGGTCATGGCGCAGTCGACCGGTCACCGGCGTGGCCTTGACGTCGAGCTCGGCTACGACCACATCGCGCAGCATCGCTGCCGGGTCGGGCCAGTGCCGGTACAACGTCGTCCGGCCCACCCCACTGCGCGCGGCCACGGCTACGTGGGTGACCGCCTCCCAACCTTCCTCGACCAGCAGATCCCGGGCCGCCGTCAGGGCTGCGGCACAATTGCGGACCACTCGGGGGTCGAGCTGCTGCTCGTGTGACCGGGGCTGCGTCATGGACGGGGGGTTGCCGGTCCGTTCACTCTGGGGCAAGATGTTCCATATCTTTGGCACAACATGTCCCAGAGCTTACATTCACGTTGCGGACACGGAGGTCGCATGACCGCTACGGAGGTTTCCGCTCAGAGTCGGTATTGGACCGTGGACCGGCTTCTGCTGGTCCTCGTCGCGGTGGTCACGCTGGTCGGTGCCCTCGTCGCCGATGCACTGGGCCCCGGGGCAGCTCAACACCTCGACAATCCGAAGTGGCCGCCACACGCGAAGTTTCACGATGCCCAGTACATCGTGATGTCGATGCTTCTGGCCGCCATCGTATTGGTGTTGTTGTCGCAGAAGGCACTCGACCGGTTCGTCACCGTCGGTTTGTCGGCGGCCATCCTGGCGACGCCCTGGCTGGGAATGTTGGGCGCTCTGCTGTTCCCCGGGACGTCGATGCTGGACCCCGAATTCGATCAACCCTCGGCGTACGTGCTGGGTGTGCATCCACAGATCCTCATCGCCGCGGGCATCTTGGCGGTGCTGGTGATCGCGGTGGCGGTGGCGGCGCGACGGAGACGGACGAGCACCCCCTGACGCGCTAAGTCGCCGCCGAAGCGACTGCCGTGCGCCGGAATTCGCTGGGGTTCACACCGCGGATGCGTTTGAACGCCGCGCTGAACCCGAAGGGGTCCGAGTAACCTACGGTTCCGGCGATGTCGGCAATGGTCGCCGCTTTCTGCTCGATCAGCAGGTCCGCCGCCAACGTCATGCGCCACCGGGTGAGGTAGGTCAGCGGCGGCTCGCCCACCAGGTCGGAAAACCGCTTGGCCAGTGTCGACCGGGACACTCCTATGCGGTCGGCCAGCGAGGACACCGTCCACGGCGCCGCTGGTTCGGCGTGCAGCAGACGCAGTGCATCGCCGGCCACCGGATCCCGCTGGGCGGCCCACCAGGCCGGCGGCTCACCGCCGGGTCGGTCGAACCACTCGCGCAGCGTGCAGACCAGCATCCAATCCAACAGTCGATCCAGCACCACCTGCTGGCCCGGGGCGTCGACGGCGACCTCGGCGGCGAGATGGTCCAGCACGGGGTCTCCGGTACCCCCGGCGTCCACCCGCAGCACGACGGGCAACGCGTCCATCAGGCGCCGGCTGATCTCGCCGCTCACCGGGTAGGCCCCGACAATCAAAGTTGTTGCCCCGCCGGCAGTTCCTCCGTCATGCCAGCCGCGCCGGTGCCGGGTGCCGCCCTGCTCGGGGGTGGCGCAGAATTCACCGCAGGCGACCGGCTCCGCACGGGTGTCGAGCTCGTCGACGAAGGTGAATGTGGTGGGGCCCCGCACAACCACGGTCTCGTACGCACGCAACGGCTCGGGCGGCCCCTCCGACGGCACGATCCAACCCGACCCGCCGAGGACAGTGCACAACGTCAGGGGCGCGCCGTCGACGAAGTGCAGCGCCCAGGGCGCGGACAGGGCAGTACTGCCGAACAGCGAGCCATGGGCCCGCACGCCGCGGATCAGGTCATCGAACACGTCCATGTCGCAAAGATTAGACGAATGGACATGGAATCGAGTCGTTCACCTATGGAACTGTCCGACCAGGCTCGGTTCAATGGGTGTCATGAGTAACGACACCGTTCTTGTCCTCGGCGCCACCGGCAAGACCGGTCGGCGGGTCGCCGCCCGGCTACGGATGCGTGGCACACCCGTGCGCGCTGCCTCTCGGTCGAGTGAGACCCCGTTCGACTGGTCGGACCCGACGGGTTGGGATGCTGCCCTGCAGGGTGTGACCACCGTCTACCTGGTGCCCCCGAGCGTTCCCGGCCCGGTACACCAGTTCGTCACGCGGGCGGAGGCAGCGGGGGTGCAACGCCTGGTGCTGCTGTCCGGGCGCGGCGCCGACACCTGGGGCGACTCCAGCTTCGGGCTGGACATGCGCGACGCCGAGAACGCCGTACGCGGGTCCGCACTGGAATGGACAGTGCTGCGACCCAACAACTTCGATCAGAACTTCGACGAAGAACTCTTCCACGCCCCCGTGGTGGCCGGCGAGCTGGCTCTCCCCGCCGGCGACGTTCCGGAACCGTTCATCGACATCGAAGACGTCGCCGACGTCGCGGCCAAGATCTTGGCCGAACCCGGCCGGCATGCCGGCGAGGTGTACGAACTCACCGGGCCGCGCCCTATCACTTTCGCCGAGGCCGTCGACCTGATCTCCCGGGCGGCCGGGCGGCCGGTCACCTACAAACAGATCACCACCACGGAGTACATCGCGGCGCTGATCGAAGACGGATTCGGCGACGAGGACGCCCGCCACCTGGCGGATATGTACGTGGTGATGCAGCGGGGGTTGATCGCCGACACCACCGACGGCGTCGCCACCCTGCTGCAACGGGAACCCCGGTCCTTCGAGGACTACGTGCTGCGGACCGCAGCGTCAGGAGCGTGGGATCGATGAGCACGCAGTCACTCACGACGGCGGACATCGAGTTCCTCCAGCGACCCCTCTACGGTCTGCTGTCCACAGCCGCCGGGCCGACCCCGCCACAGCCCCGGCCGGTGTGGTTCGAGGCCACCGCCGAGGGCACCCTCCAATTGTTCACGGGGCCAGACACCGTGAAGATCCGACGGCTACAACGCGACCCCCGCGCTTCGCTTGTCGTCGCCGCGCCGGTGGGCGAACGTGAACGCTGGGTATCGGTCGCAGGCACCACCACCGTCGAACCCGAGGGAGCCCACGACCTCGCGGCCCGCCTGGCGGCGCGGTACTGGGATCTCGATGACCCGGACCGGGCCGACGACCTGGCGGCCATCCTGGCCGACGACCAGGTGCGCCTGGTGATCCACCCGGAGAAAGTGAGCCGGTACACGATGTGACTTCGTGTGCGCCGCAAGAGGATCAGGTAGCGGAGACGCCAGGAATCCGGCCTTCGCGGAATGCCTCGACAAAATGCCGATGATCGTCGCGCACGATGGCGGCATACTCCAGACCGAACGCGGCGATATCGGCGACGAAGGCGTCCTCATGGGCACCGATCGCGTTGATGATCGCCTCTTCGGTCTGAAAATCAACCAGCGACTGGTCGCTGTCGGTGTCGCTGACGCAGTGCATCTTGGCTACTGCCCGGCCGAGTTGCTCGACCACCTCGGCGAGCTCATCGGGCTCGGTCAGCTCACTCCAGTCCAGGTCGGCTTCATAGGGGGAGATCTCGCTGACCACGAAGCCGACACCATCGATGTCGGTGTAGCCGAGCAGTGGGTCGGCATGTGCCTGCAATGCGCGCTGCGACACCGCGGTCCGATGCCCGTGGTGCAGAAAGTAGTCCTGAACTTCCGGGTCGGCGACCACGCGACTGGGCGCTGCAACGTTGCCTTGCTTCATCGACAGCACGGCGTCGTTGTCCAACGCCTGATTGAAGCCCTCGATCAGAACGGTATAGGCGGGCAGGCCGGCACTGCCGATGCCGAAGCCGGTCTTGGCGATGACGTCCTTGACGTCGTAGGCGATGCCGCGGAACCTCTGGGTTTGCGGAATGGTCTCGAGGTACCTGGTGAACGCAGCCACCACCTTGTCGCGTTCGTCGGCATCGAGGCGTACGACGCCGGGCAGATCGCGAAAGCGACGGTCCCACTCGTCGACGACGGTGAGGCGGTCCAGCATCTCAGAGCGGGTGGACAGCCGGGCCGATTGCAATGCCGACAGCACCGCGCCGCGGCTTGTCACCAGATTGAGCGAGAACGCGGCATCGTCGTCGGTGTCGACGAACCACCGAACCTGGTGCACATAGGCGTGCGTGAACGTCTTGATCACCTCGGTGATCTGTTTGTCGGAGAGCGCCTTCTGCCAGAGCATCAGCGCGATGCTCGCCGCAAAGCGCTGGAGATCCCAGGTGAAATGCCCGACGTAGGCTTCATCGAAGTCGTTGACGTCGAAGATCAACGTGCCGGAGCCGTCCATGTAGGTGCCGAAGTTCTCGGCGTGCAGATCCCCCTGAATCCAGACCCGGCCGGTGCGCTCGTCTGCCCACCTGTCCTCCCGCACGGACACGTCGGCGTAGAACAGGCATGCGCTACCTCGATAGAACGCGAACGGGTCGGCCGCCATCTTGCGGAACTTGGTCCGAAAGGCGCTGGGGTCCGCCGCCATGAGGTCGGCGAATGCATCAACAAGGCGCTCGACGATGAAGGATTCGCGATCGCCGTCATTCGCCACGGGCTCGATCATCGCTCACCCTCGCAGTAGGACAACATGCCTCAGCATAAGCCGGGCCGCGCCAGCCGCCGACCCCGCCATCCACGCCCAGGTGCATATCCGTTGCGGCAGAGTCTAATTGACGCTCTGTAACGGCGGTGGGCGGCAGCAGCATTTGACTGCTGTTGACACGCTCTGTGGCCCAGCCCATACTCCGAGTTGCGGTTAACGCGTCGGTCTTCGGGATGCGCAACAGAGGTTGGGAGTCCATGCCAGCAGTCGAGCCGGTCCTCTACATCGATGGCACGTGGCGTCCTGCCGCTGATGGCGCATCCCGAGACATCGTGAATCCTGCTGACGGCAGCACCGTAGCGGTGGTCGCCGAGGCCGGGGCCGCAGATGCGGTGGCCGCGGTGACAGCTGCCCGCGTGGCCTTCGACAACCCGCAGTGGCGCGCCACGACGGTGGCCCAGCGGGTGGTACTACTGGAGCGCATCGCCGACCTGCTGGTACGTGATCGCGACGAGCTCTCCCGCATCGAGACGCTGGATACTGGAAAGACGCTGCGGGAGAGCAATATCGACATAGACGATGTGGTGTCGGTGTTTCGCTACTATGCCCGCCTGGCGTCGGTCGAATCGGACCGGATCGTCGATGTAGGGGATCCGACGATCCTCAGCAGGGTAGTCCGCGAACCCGTCGGTGTCTGCGTCCTGATCGCGCCGTGGAATTACCCGTTGCTGCAGATCGTCTGGAAAATCGCACCCGCGCTGGCTGCCGGCTGCACCATGGTCGTCAAACCCAGCGAGGTGACACCCATGACCACCATCGCACTGGTCCGCCTCGCCGAAGAAGCCGGTGTGCCGCCCGGGGTGCTCAACCTCATCCAGGGCAGTGGTGCGGCGGTGGGGGACGCACTGGTCGACAACGCCGACGTCGACATGATCTCCTTCACCGGGGGCGCATCGACGGGGGCCGCCATCGCGCGCACCGCCGCACCCCACGTCAGCCGCGTGGCACTGGAACTGGGCGGCAAGAATCCGCACCTGGTGTTCGCCGACGCTGACTGGGACAGCGCTGTCGATGCTGTGGTCACAGGAGTGTTCCTCCACTCCGGCCAGGTGTGCTCATCAGGTACCAGGCTGATCGTGGCGGACTCCATCGCCGACGACTTCGTCGCCGCGGTCGCCACCCGCGCCGACAAGATCCGGTACGGCAACGGTTTGGACCCCGACAGTGAGACCGGTCCGCTGGTCTCCATGGCCCACCGCGAGAAAGTGGAAGCCTATGTAGCTCTCGGCATCTCGGAAGGAGCGATACTGGTGACCGGCGGTGAACGGCCGACCGATCCGGCTCTGGATGGCGGCAGCTACTACCCGCCAACGATTTTCGATCGCTGCGACCGGACGATGAGGGTGGTCCAGGAGGAGACGTTCGGGCCCATCCTCACCGTGGAACGGTTCGACTCGGAGGCCGAGGCCATCGAGTTGGGCAACGACACGTCCTATGGGCTGGCTGCCGGAGTGCGGACCAGCGATGCCGCCCGCGCCGAACGGGTGGCCCGTGCACTGCGCCACGGCACGGTGTGGGTCAACGATTTCGGGGTCTACACCGCGGGCGCTGAGTGGGGTGGGTTCGGCAAGTCGGGCAACGGCCGCGAGCTTGGACCCACTGGATTAGCGGAATATCAAGAGCTCAAACATATCTGGACCAATACCGCCCCCAAGGAAGTGGGTTGGTTCCAAGCATGAGCAGCGCAGTCGGACTTCGGGGAACAGGAACTCACATATGACCACTTCGCCTGAAAAGTATTCTGACGACCACGGAATGGACGACTTCGGCTACAAGCCGTCTCTGGACCGGAGTATCGGCAAATTCGCCAGTTTTGCGGCGGGCGTCAGCTACATCTCCATCCTCACCGGAACCTTCCAACTGTTCTACTTCGGCTTCGGCTCGGCCGGGCCTGCCTATCTGTGGTCGTGGCCGCTGGTATTCGTCGGACAGATGGCCGTGGCGCTGTGCTTCATGGAACTTGCCGCCAAATACCCGATTGCCGGCTCGGTGTACAACTGGTCGAAGACACTGGCCAGCAGGCTGGTCGGGTGGTCGGCCGGCTGGCTGATGCTGACGGCGTCCATCGTGACCATCTCGGCGGTGGCGCTGGCGTATCAGCTCAACCTGCCCCGCCTGTGGAGCGGTTTTCAGATCATCGGTGACGGCACAGGCGAATACGACTACGCGGCCAACGCGGTGCTGCTGGGCACTGTGCTGATCGCGTTCACCACCCTGATCAACGCACTCGGTGTGAAGCTGATGTCCAGGATCAACAGCGCCGGCGTGTTCATCGAACTCATCGCGGCGGTGCTGATCGTTGTCCTGCTGGCCGCCAATATCGAGCACGGCCCCGAGATCTTCTTCTCCACCAACGGATACGGCCAGGGGGAGAGCATGGGCTTCCTCGGCGCGTTCCTGATCGCGTCGCTGGCATCGGGTTATGTGATGTACGGCTTCGACACGGCCAGTTCGCTGGGCGAGGAGACCGTCGAACCTCGACGCACCGCCCCCAAGGCCATCGCCCGGGCCATCCTGGCGTCGTTTGTGATCGGCGGCGGCATCCTGGTCTTCGCGGTGATGGCGGCACCCGACCTGGAGGATCCCGCGCTCGGCGAGAGCAGCGGCGGCTTGCAATACATCGTCCAGCAGGTGATGGGGGGACCGCTCGGCACGATCTTCCTGATCTGCATCGTCATCGCGGTGACCGTGTGCACCCTCGCCGTGCACACCGCGGCCATCCGTCTCACCTTTGCGATGGCCAGGGACAACGCGTTGCCGTTCGGGGAGAAGCTGGCCACCGTCAACCCGAAGACCCAGACCCCGATCGTGCCGGCTGTCACCATCGGCATCATCGCGGTGATCATCTTGGTGATCAACATCGCGAACATCCAGATCTTCACGGTGCTGACCTCGATCGCGATCATCATGATCTACCTGGCCTACCTGATGGTCACCGGGCCGATGCTCAAAAAGCGGTTCCAGGGGCAGTGGCCGCCGAAGGACCTCAAAGAAGGTGGCTACTTCACCATGGGCCGCTGGGGGCTGCCGGTGAACATCGTCGCCGTGGTGTGGGGTGCGGCGATGGCACTGAACCTCGCGTGGCCACGTTCGGCGGTCTACGGCGACCCCTGGTACAACACCTGGGGAGCGTTCGTCTACATCGGTGTCATCTTCGGCGCGGGATTGCTGTGGTACTTCGTCAAGGGCCGCCACCACATCGGCACGCTGGCCTCTCACCAGCTGGAGAAAGTAAACGAGGCCTGATGCCGGACGGCGCCTCCGAGAAGGCAAGTACGGGAGATGTGTTCGACTTCGTCATCGCCGGCGGAGGGACGGCAGGCTGCGTGCTGGCCGCCCGGTTGTCCGAGGATCCCGCGGTGACCGTATGCCTGATCGAGGCCGGCCCCAGCGACGTCGGCGACGACAACATCTTGGTGCTCGCGGAATGGATGCACCTGCTGGACTCCGGTTACGACTGGGATTATCCCGTGGAGCCCCAGGAAAAAGGCAACAGCTTCCTGCGCCACGCGAGAGCAAAAGTGCTCGGCGGGTGCTCGTCGCACAACTCCTGTATCGCCTTCTGGCCGCCCGCCGAAGGCCTCGACGACTGGGCGGCAATGGGTGCCACCGGGTGGGGTGCCAAGGATGTGCACCCCTATGTGCGGCGGTTGGAACGCAATGACGCCGAGGGGGATCACGGCCACGACGGCCCGGTGCGGCTACGCGATGTTCCTCCCGACGATCCCTGTGGCGCTGCGGTTCTGGAGGCCGCCGCCAAGGTGGGACTGCCGACCGTGCAGTTCAACCGGGGCACCACCGTCATCAACGGTGCCGGCTGGTTTCAGATCAACGCCGCTGAAGACGGCACCAGGATGTCGACGTCACACGCCTACCTGCACCCCATCCTGGCGACCCGCAAGAACCTCGAGGTGCGCACCGACTCGTGGGTCAGCGAGGTGCTCTTCGACGACACCGGAGCCGCCACGGGGGTGCGGTATCAGCGGCCCGACCTGACGGGATACGACGTGGTGCGGGCCCGCCGCGAGGTGGTGCTCACCGCAGGTGCCATCGACACCCCCAAACTGCTGATGCTCTCGGGTATCGGTCCGGCACAACACCTCACCGACTTCGGCATCCCGGTGCGAGTCGATTCGCCGGGCGTCGGGTCCAATCTGGACGATCACGTCGAAGGACTGGTGTTCTGGGATGCCGCCCGTCCCATGGTGACCACGTCGACGCAGTGGTGGGAGATCGGGCTGTTCGCCGCCACTCGTGCCGGACTCGACCAACCCGACCTGATGATGCATTACGGCAGCGTGCCGTTCGACATGAACACGCTGCGTTGGGGTTACCCGACCACTGACAACGGATTCTGCTTGACGCCCAACGTGACTCAAGGCAGGTCCAGAGGGACTGTCCGACTGCGGTCCCGGGACTTCCGGGACCGGGCCAAGGTCGACCCACGGTATTTCACCGATCCCGAGGGGCACGACGAGACGGTGATGCTGGCGGGAATCAGATTGGCTCGCCGGATCGCCGACCAGGAGCCGCTGCGCTCGTGGATCGCCCGCGAACTCGCGCCGGGCCCCGACGCCGTGACCGACGATGAGCTGATCGATTACATGCACAAGACCCACAACACCGTTTATCACCCGGCGGCCACTGCCCGGATGGGGGCCGTCGACGACCCGATGGCGGTGCTCGACCCGCAGTTGCGCGTCAAGGGAGTACAGCGACTGCGGGTGGTCGACGCCTCGGCAATGCCGAAACTGCCTGCGGTGAACCCGAATATCACCGTGATGACCATGGCCGAGAAGTGCGCCGACCTGATGCTCGGCAGGTGAGCATGCGGTGAGCGAGGTCGACGACCTCAGCACCTATCTGGGCGAACATGCACCGTTTGACGGAATGTCACCCCGCGCGCGAACAGAACTCGCCGCCGCCGCCTCGGCGCACACCTTCCGGGCCGGCGACCTGATCGTCGACTACGCCGCGGCCACCCCCGATGAAATCTGGGTGGTGCGCACCGGCACGGTGGCGCTGTTGACCAGTCCGAGAGCCGACGCCGATCAGCTCGACCTGATCGAAGCCGGCGGGGTTTTCGGTTACCTGCCACTGCTCAGCGAAGGGCGGGTCTCCTTCACTGCGCGCGCCACCGAACCCAGCACGGTGCTGCGGTTGCCCGGTGTACTCGTCCGCGCCGTCTTCGCCCAACCGGCCGGACTGTCCTACCTGGCGACATCGGCGTGGGACGTCATCTCGACACGATCAACAAGCCAGCAGCCGTCGATGACCCCTGTCGGCGACCTGGTGGACAGCGAGCCGGTGTTCACCGAAGCCGACACCTCGGTGCGCGAGGCCGTACGGCACATGACCGACCGGCAGGCGTCGTATGTCCTGGTCCGTCACTCCGATGGCGGGCTGGGCATCTTCACCGACCGAGACCTCCGCACCCGCGTTGTCGCCGCCGACGCTGACCTGCAGATCCCCATCGGGCAGGTGGTGAGCGCACCCGCGCGCACCGTCACTGCCGATCGGAGCGCCGCCTCGGCCTTGATCGACATGCTGGAGAACGGGATTCGCCACCTGCCGGTGGTCGACCCGGGCGGCCGGGTGGTGGGCGTGGTGGAGGAACACGACCTGGTGGCCTCGGGGACACGGCAGAGCTTCCTGGTCCGCAGGCGGATAGCCCTGGCGACCGACCGCGCCGAACTCGAGTCCGCGGCCAGTCGCGTCACCGGTCTGGCCGTTGATCTGTTTCGTGGGGGCACCGACGCCGCCGGCACCAGCGCGGTGCTGTCGGTGGTGATCGATGCGGTGGTCCGGCGGGCACTCGATCTCGAACTCGCGGATCAGGCAGGGGCGTGGAGCACCCGATTCGCGTGGCTGTCCATGGGCAGCGTCGCCCGTCGCGAGGCCGTGCCGTCCTCCGACGTCGACAGTGCGCTGTCCTGGGCCGACGACGTGGGCGCCGACGCTGATCAGATGCGCCACTTCGCCGCTGCCGTGCACACCACCCTGGACAGGTGCAACCTGCCTACCGACACCAACGGGGCAGTGGCGTTCAAGCCCCGGTTTTCCCGTTCGGCGCAGCAGTGGGCGCACGCGGCGGCGGGCTGGCTGGACGACCCGATGGCCGACAACGGCATCGTGATGTCCTCTCTGCTGCTCGACGCCCGACCCGTGTGGGGCGACGCGGTACTGCACACCGCCCCGGCGGCATTCGCCCGGATGACGGTCGACCATCCGCATGCACTGAGGCTGCAGCTGCTCAACGCGCTCGCAGGCAAGCCGCGGACCCGGTCACTGCGCGATATCGTGGCCCGCCGCGGCGGAACTTTCGACCTGAAAAGCCACGCGCTGACCCCGATCGTGAACCTCGCGCGGTGGGGCGGACTCACCGTCGGCATCGTGTCGGCGTCCACGACGGCCCGACTGCAGGCCGCGGCAGGCAACGGCTTGTTGTCGGTCGACGACGCCACGGTTCTGCGCGAAGTGTTCGATCTCCTGCAGCGATTGCGGATGGCCCACCAGATCGACCAGCTGGCCGCCGGGGTACCGCCGTGCGACATCATCACGCTGTCCGAACTGTCACCGCTGAGTCGCAGCCTCCTCAACGATGGAGTCCGCGAGATCGCGGCGGTGCAGCGACGGGTGCGCAGCCTGGCCACCACCACCGAAGGCCGGGGTGTCCGCGTGGACGGGGCGCCGTCATGAGGTGGCCGGCATGACGTTTGCCCTGCGCAAGTAGGGGTAGTCCGTCACCCATGTGTAGGAGCCCATGGAGCAGCTGACCCTTCTACTGGCGCTGTTCGCCGCAACGGTGTTGCTGGCACCGGTAGCGAACCGCATCAAGCTCCCATACCCGGTACTCCTGCTCGTTCTCGGGCTGGCGCTGGCCTTCATCCCCGGGATGCCCACACCGGCGATCAGCCCGGAGCTGATTCTTCCGTTGGTGCTACCGCCGCTGCTCTTCGCTGCCGCCCGCCGCACCTCGTGGCGGGAATTCCTGGACAACCGCCGGGCGATCGGCCTCCTGGCCGTGGCGCTGGTGGGGGTAACGGCCTTCGCTGTCGGCATCGCCCTGCAGGCGCTCGTCCCGGGTCTGCCGCTGATCGCGGCGATCGCCCTCGGGGCAGCGGTCGCACCGCCGGATCCCGTTGCCGCCACCGCCGCCGCCCGTGAACTGCGGCTACCGCGCCGGCTGCGCACGACGTTGGAGGGGGAGGGACTGTCCAACGACGCGACATCGCTGGTGCTCTACGAAGTCGCGGTCGCAGGAGCCATCACCGGTGCGTTCTCTCCGTGGTCGGCGGCGGGCAGCCTGGCGTTGTCCGTGGTGGTGGGCATCGCCATCGGGTTGGCAATTGCGGTGGTGTTCCGGTGGCTGTTGGGCAAGCTGCCCGCACACCCCGCCGGCAGCGCACTGGTGCTGCTGATGCCGTTCGCTGCGTACGGAGCAGCCGATGCAGCACATGGTAGCGGCGTCCTGGCGGTGGTGACGGTGGCTCTGGCGCTGAGCCGCTATGCCGACGCCGAATCGGCCCAGACCCGGCTGGTGTCCGAAACAGCTTGGGACATCATCGAACTCCTGGTCACCGGTGCGGCGTTCGCCTTCGTCGGTCTGGAGTTGCGAGCGGTCGCAGCGACCGTCCCCGGCGACCTCAGCGAGCTGGTGTGGCAGGCCCTGCTCATCACTGCGCTCGTCATCGTGGTCAGATTCCTGTGGATTTTCCCCGTCGCCGCCCTGGATCAGAAGCTCAGGACACGAAAGGACCCCGAAGCCGAACCGGTGGGCTGGCAGGAGCGGACCATCGCGTCGTGGGCCGGCATGCGGGGCGTCGTCACGCTGGCCGCGGTCCTCGCCCTCCCACCGGACTTCCCGGAGCGCGACCGCCTCATCTTCATCGCCTTCGTGGTGATCGTGGTGACGCTGATCCTGCAGGGCACCACCTTGCCGCTGCTGGTTCGCCGGCTGGGAGTGCACGCATCACCGGATCAGGAGAACGACATGGAACACGAGTTGACGTGTCGGGCCCGGGAGGCCGGCTGGCGGCGATTGGACGAACTCCGCCGCGACGGTGAGGTGGACGAGTGCACAATCGAAGAAGCGCACGACAACGCGGAGAAGGTCTGGCACAAACTCGGTTTCGACCAGCACGACGGTGATGAGGGCGACAAGAACGCGAACGTCGAGCACATGCTGAGGGCAATCGAATTGGAAGCCGAGGTGCTCGCCGCCGCGCGGGAGGCCGTGTTGTCCGCTCGTGCCGAACAGGGCATGGATCCGAAAGTCGTCGACGGTCTGCTCCGAAAACTCGACGGCCACGGTGTCACCCCGGACTGACGTCCGCGATACGTGATTTCCCTCCCTGTCGTCCCAAGTGTGGGACACCGGGGCCAATTCGGTGTACAGCTTCTCGTTGGGCCCAACTCGCGTACGGCGGGACCACGACCGAGGAGCGCAAAGCTTTGAAGATCAGATCCGCGATCGGCGTCATGCTGGCCGCTTCGCTCGTCCTGACGAGTTGCCAGGACGCCGACCAAGCCGCCGGTGAACAGAGCTACCCCTCGGGGCCGGTGACGATGACGGCGGGCGCCAACCCCGGGAGCGGATTCGACATCACCATCCGCTCGGTGGTCGAAGCGCTGCAGAAGGAGAACCTCGTGGAGGTGCCGCTGCCGGTGCAGAATCGGCCCGGCGCGATCGGAGCGGTATTCCTGGCGACCATGGTGGAGAAGTACAAGGGCAAGGACGACCAGGTATCGGTCACGTCCCTGGCGATGATGATGAACGAGCTCCGCGGCATGTCCGAGTACGGCTATGACGACGTCACCATGATCGCCCGACTGATCACCGAGTACTACGTCGTCGTCACCGGACCGGACTCACCGTTCACCGACCTCAACGACGTCATGACCGCGGTCAAAGCCGACCCCGGCAGCATCGCGGTGGGTGCGGCCACCGACGACCAGGCGCCATTCGACCTGCTGGTGTCGGCGGCGGGCGGCGACCCGGCCGTCATCAACTACGTCGCCTTCGAGGGCGGCGGTGACCAGACCACGGCGCTGCTCAACGGGGACATCGATGTGGCGATCGGCGGTGTCAGTGAGTTCACGAGCCTGATCACATCGGCAGCGCTGACCGCGCTCGGCGTGCTCTCCGAAGAACGGCTGCCCGGAGTGGACGCTCCCACGGCCCGGGAGCAGGGACTCGATGTCACCCTCTCGAACTGGCGAGGCCTCTACGGGCCGCCGGAGATGCCGGATTTTGCCCTGCAGTACTGGCAACAAGCGCTCGGTGAGATGGTCGAATCAGCTGCCTGGAAGGAAATCGCGGAGCGCAACCAGTTCACCACCACCTTCATGATCGGTGACGAATTCCAGACCTTCCTGGCGGATACCCAGGCTGACCTCAAGGCAGCTCTCGAGGAAGCGGGCCAGTGACGGACGGTCCATCGCAGGGATGACCCAGCCCGACGTGCACCTGCGGCCCCACCGCAGGGATGTCTTCTCGGGAGCGATCACCGCGGTCGGCGGGCTCATCCTGTTCACCGCAGCCCAGCGGATCGAACGGCTGCCCGGTGACACCGAGACCATCGGCCCTGCGACCTTCCCGACCGCACTGAGCGCGATCCTGATCGGTGCCGGTCTGATGTTGTGCGTCAGCGGATTTCGCAAGACACCCGATCCGACCGTCGACGGAGAAGCATTGCGTGACGACCCGCCGGTTCCCCCCGGCCGCCTGCTGTTGATGATCGTGTTGTTCGCCGGCTACTGCGCAGCGTTCATCCCCGTGGGATTTCTGCTCTCGACCTTCGCCTACCTGGCACTCGTATCCGGTGTGGTGGACGCGGCCCGATGGAAGCGGAATGTGTTGTTCGCCCTGGGTTTCAGTGCCGTCGTGTATCTGACCTTCACTCGACTGCTGGCCGTCGAGTTGCCGGCCGGCATACTCGGCTGAGCCGGCCGGATCACCATGGACGCGCTGTCCGGTCTGCTCACAGGTCTTGCGGGAGCCGTGACGCCCGAGAACCTCATGTTCGTCTTCCTCGGCGTCCTGATCGGCACGATTGTCGGCGTCCTCCCCGGCCTCGGCCCCATCACCGCGATCGCGCTGCTGATACCGCTGTCCTTCGGCCTCGAACCCGCGGCCGGAATCATCCTGCTCTGCGGCATCTACTACGGCGCCATGTACGGCGGCTCCATCACCTCGATCCTGATCCGGACCCCCGGCGAAGTCGCGTCCGCGGTGACCGCCCTCGACGGCTATCAGATGGCTCGCCAGGGTCGCGCGGGTGCGGCGTTGGCCACGTCCGCAGTCGGGTCCTTCATCGGGGGAGTGGTCGCCGTTTTCGGTCTCGTGCTCATGGCGCCGTTGCTGGTCGAGATCGCGGTGAGTTTCGGTGCCGCCGAATACACCGTACTTCTCATCGGCGCACTGGCACTGACTGCGACGCTGATGACCGGTTCCCGGCTCAAGGCCCTGATCTCCATCGTGGTCGGCATGTGCGTCGCAATGGTGGGTCTCGACCCCCAGTCGTCGGTGCCGCGTTGGACATTCGGGTCACTGGAGCTCTCCGACGGCATCGACATCGCCTTGTTGGCCATCGCCTTGTTCGCCATCCCCGAAGCGCTGCGCCAATTGGCGGTCGGCCGTCGGAAGCCGGACGCCGATGTCGCGGTGAGCGGCCGCACGTGGATGACCAGGCGCGACCTCAGGTTGTCCGCACCGGCCTACGGACGGGGCACGATCGTGGGTTTCTTCAGCGGTCTGTTGCCTGGACTGGGACCCACGCTGGGAACCTTCGCGTCCTACTCCCTGGAGAAACGGGTGGCCTCCGCGGAACGCCGGAAACTGTTCGGCAAGGGTGCCATCGAAGGGGTGGCCGGTCCCGAGACGGCCAACAATGCCGGCGTGGGTGCGGCCATGATTCCCATGCTCACGCTGGCCGTGCCGGCTTCGGCGACCACAGCTCTGTTGCTGTTCGTCTTCCAGATGTACGGGCTGCAGCCGGGACCTCAGTTGTTCGACAACGATCCCGAACTCGTGTGGACGATCGTGGCGAGCATGCTGGTGGGCAACGCCATGCTGCTGGTGCTGAACTTCCCGATGGTGAAGATCTTCGTGCAGCTCCTGAAGGTGCCGCCGCCCTTGCTGTACGGCGGTGTCATGGCCTTCACCGTGCTGGGCGCCTATGCCCTGACGTTCAGCCTCTTCAGCCTCGTGATGTTGTTGGCCGTCGGGCTACTGGGCTATGTCATGCAGGAAAACGGCTTCCCGCTCACCCCGGCGATACTTGCGGCGGTGCTGGCGCCACTGCTGGAGAACAACCTTCGCCGCACGCTGGTGATCGCAGGCGGCGACTGGTCGGTGTTCCTGCAACGGCCCGTTTCCCTGACGCTGCTCAGCCTCATCACCGTGGGGGCGGTGCTACCCGCGCTGCTCAGACTGCGTGCCCGCAGACGCAGGCCGCTGTCCAGGTAGGGTCCCGGGCATGGCTGACGGACGCAAACGGAGCCGGGCGAAACAGGCGCGACGCGATGCCAGGCGCAGAAAGGCGGGTCGCCGGACCGCCGGTGAACGGGAGCCGGCCGAAGAGGCGTCTCTGACCGAGGAAGTGCGCCAGGCGCTGGACGGCGGGCAACCACTGGATCTGCTGGGCCTGGTCAGCATGATGATCGTGGCTACCGCCCCGCAGCAGCGCCACTCACTGCAGCGCGCACCCGGTGACCGCCCACCCGGAGATGACGATCTGCCCGATCTCGACGAACTCGTCGCCGCCTTCATCGAGGAACCGGAACAGGAGACCACGGCGCTTCTGGCCGGACTCGCCGCACTCCTGGTCGACGATGACCTGCTGCGTGTCCGGTGCCGACGCGCCGTGGACGCCAGGGACGACAGCCTGCCGCACTGGCTCGCCGACCTGTCACAGACCACCGTCGACCGGGCGGTTCTGATGACACACGTCCTGGGCGACGGGGATGAGCTGTTGCTCGGAGTGCGGTTGGCCGACGGGCAGGAACTGACCTGCGCCGTCTACATCGACCATCTGACCATGTCGGAAGTCAAGGACGCCTTCTTCGTTCCGGAGCCGATCGAAACAGTGCTCACCGTGGCGAGGGCAAGCAACGACGACCCGGACACCCGCTTCGTCGACGTCGCCCTGGCCGATGCCCGCACCGGGTTGCAGATCGCGCTGGACAAACATCTGTCGTTGTTCCCACTGGAGGAATCGGACACCTGGCCGAGCTGTCGTGCGCTGGTGCAGTGGCTGGCCACCCTGATGCCAGAAGGCGGTTCCACTTTTTCAGGGCCTCAACGGGATTCGGCAATCGAAGCGGAACTTCTCACCCGGTTCTTCGCGTCACTGGTGGGAATGGCGTTTGATGACGCCGACCATCACGAACTGCTGGAGCAGTGCATCGCGGAAGGCACCGGAGATCCGCTGCGGTGGAGCTCGGCGCGCCTGAGGCAGCTGCTGAGCGCGGCGGTGGGCTATGACGACGAGATTCCGCTGGAAACCCAATTGGACGCCCCCGATCTCTTACGGGCTTTTGTGCCGTTTGCCCACGCCGAGAGCGGAATTCGGCAGGAGCTGACGGTCGAGGCCGTCGACACGATCGATGAGGTGGCCGACCGGTACCGCGCGATGGCCCGCGAGCATGCGCAGTACACGGGCGACGAGGACGAGTAGGCCCCAACGCCCCACCGGCATCACTTGCGGGGCAGTCCCATGATCATCTGGGCGATGATGTTGAGCTGGATCTCGTTGGTGCCGCCACCGAGGAGTTCGGCGGGCAGCAACAGGTAGGGGCGTGCCACTGCCGGCTCGGAGTCTTCTGTGATCGCCAGGGGTCCGGTCAGTTCGAGAACCGCCTTGAAAGCCTTGCGGAGCATGACATTGGTGGCCACCTTGGCGATACTGGACGCCGGGCCTGCGGCTCGGCCGTCGAGTAGCCGCAGGGTCTCTCGCACCCCCAGGGCCTTGATGGCGTTGGTGTAGGCGTCGATCTCGCCCAATGCCCGCAGCACATCGCCACGGTCGGCGGCCGGCGGATCATCGCGACACCCGGCGAGTGCTCGCAACGGACCGGCCCGGTCGATGTTCACGTAACCGCCGATGGCGACCCGTTCCTGAGCCATGGTGGTGATCGCCAGATCCCAGCCCCCCGTCGCTGCTCCGAGCAACATGGCATCGGGGATGAAGACATCGGTGAGGAACACCTCGTTGAAATGTGACTCGCCGCTGGCCTGCCGGATCGGTTGTACCTCGACACCGGGTGAGTGCATGTCGAGGATGAAATAGCCGATGCCCTTGTGCTTCGGCGCATTCGGCTCCGTGCGTGCCAGGAGCGCACCGTAATCGGCGACATGGGCGGCCGACGTCCAGATCTTGTGGCCGTTGATGCGCCAGCCGCCGTCGACCTTGGTGGCTCGGGTGGACAGGGCGGCCAGGTCCGAGCCGGCCCCGGGCTCGCTGAACAGCTGACACCAGGCCAGTTCGCCGCGTTGCGTCGGCGGAATGAACTTCTCCTGGATGTCCCGGGGTGCTGCACTGAGCAGGCTCGGGAGGATCCACTCGGCGATGCCCAGTGACGGCCGGACGAGTTGGGGTCTGTTGGCGAACTCTTCATCGATGATCAACTGCTGCAACGGTTTTGCATCCAGCCCCCACGGTGGCGGCCAATGCGGTGCGACGAGGCCGGCGTCGGCGAGCAGCGTGCGTTGCGCCCCGGTGGCGAAGTGCTCGTAGTCACCTTGCCGGCCCGGGCCGTCGTTGCGCAACGACAGGGCGTGGTCCAGGGTCTCCGACACCCTGGCGCGGAAATCGGCCTCCCGATCGTCGAGATTGAGCGAGGTGTCACGGGTGACGGTGGCGCTGAGTTCACCCAACTGTCTGGCCCATCCGGCGACCGGGCCGGTGGCGGCGGCCAGGCTGATCGCGCGTCGCCAGTACAGGTGCAGATCGTGTTCCCAGGTGTAGCCGATGGCGCCGAACATGGTGAGCGAATCGAGCAGCAGTTCCGGTGCCGGGACCGCCGACATGATCACGGCACCGGCTGCGGCCAGCTGATGCTGTTCGACCGGTTCATCGACGGCGCGGACGGCATCCCAGGCTGCTGACGTGGCCAACTCGGAGTTCACCAGCAACATCGCCGCCCGGTGTTGCAGCGCCTGAAACGTACCGATGAGCTTGCCGAACTGTTCGCGGGTCCCCAGATGTGCGGACACCGCCTCGACGGCCCACCTGATGGCTCCGGCGGTCGCGCACGCCGCCAACGAGACAGCCACGCATTCGGCCCGGTGAGGGTCGATCCCGCTGAGCACCATCGGTTCCGACAGCAGGACCTCGTCCAGTCGCACGGTGCCGACATCGGTGGTGCGATCGGTTCCCCGCCGCGATTCGACGGTCACCTCGGAGACCGGGACCACGAACCACACGTAGCCGCCTTGATCAGTGCGGGCAGCGAGAACGAGCTGTTGTGCGGCAAGTACTCCGAGCGTCACACCGGAGGTCCCGCTGACGCGCCAGCCGTCCCCGGCGGCTGTGGCGCGGAAGGCTGCCTGGTGGGGCAACACGATCGCAGCGGTGGCGCCCCCGGCAAGATCTTGCAGCAGCGCGGTGGACGCCGCGGACGTGCTCGACTGGAGGACCACCGCCCCGGCCGTCACCGTCGACAACAGCGGCCCGGGCAGTAATGCCTCACCGGCCGATTCGATCACGCAGGCCGCGTCGGCGAGGTGCCCGCCCTGCCCGCCCAGATCGTCCGGGAGGTGCACGGCATGGAAGCCGTGCGCCACCAGGTCGCTCCACCACGAGGGAATGGCCCCGGCCGCCAACGAATCGAAGTCGGCGCGGGTGGTGGGGATCGGCGCGTGGCGCGCTGCGAACTGGCTGACCGCTGCGGCCAATTGCTCCTGCTCGGCAGTGAGAGCTATCGCCACGATGCCCGCGCCTTTCGTCAGCAGTAAACGAGACGCGGCGTCTCGTCTCACGGCACATTACGGTCGGGGTCTGGCTTTCGTAAAGTGGCGGACGATCGGCCCCCGCAGGAAGGCACGGCTCATCGGCGAAGGAACCCGGACATGCCCACCGAGATGACGGCACCGCGCCGGCGCAGCGAGAAATCGCGAAGGGCGATTGTGACCGCGACGCGTGAGCTGCTGCTGGAACGTGGATTCGACGGCCTGACGATCGAAGCGGTCGCCGCGCGAGCCGGCGTGGGCAAGCAGACGATCTACCGCTGGTGGCCCAGCCGGCCGGCGCTGGTCGCCGACGTGGTGCTCGAAGACGCTGACACGATGCTCCGGGCCGTGGCGCACACCGCCGACCTCACCGCAGATCTGGTCGCATGGGCGAAGAACCTCGCGGCGACTCTCACCACGGACCGCGGTCTGGCAATGCTGCGAGTTCTGATGGCCGCCTCGCTGGAGAACGAGGAGACCGCGGATCGGCTGCGGGCCGGATTCAGCACACCGCTGCAGGAGACCGTCACTACGCGACTGATCGCTGCCGGCGTCGAGGAGTCGACGGCCCGAGCCGCTGCCGACGCCATCGTCGGGGGGATCGTGTATCCGATCCTGCGCGAAGGACGCACCTATCCTCGTCGCCGAGCGGAACTGACCACCCGGATCGTCGTCAACACACTTTCGGTGAGCTCAGTGCCCCGCCCATAGTTGCGGACCCAAGGCGCTGTCGCCGACGGTCCGGATCGTGTCGCGATCGTCGCAGCGAACTCGGCTCACCTCGTACACCTGGTGGGGCGAAGTCGGCTACCGTATGGCGAGTGACCAGCTGGCTACCCCGGTTCGACGACCACCTCAACAGTCTGCTAGAAGACTGTGCACGCGAAGCCGGCGAAGATGTCGATACCTACGTGGCCCGCGCCGTGGCCGCGCAGATGGTGGTGGATCAGCGGCTGGCAGAGAGCCCCGGCCTCGAGGAACTGCTGACCCATCTGTCCGAGTCGACGGTGTTCACCCATACCGGGCTGCCCAGCGTGATGGCCGCGATCGTCGACCCGGACCGGCTGCAAGCCCTGCATGACACCGGGCTCCTGGATTCCCCGCCCGAAGAGGTCTACGACCGGATCACCCGCGCGGCAGCTGCGGCGCTCGACGCCCCGCACGCGGCGCTGTCGTTGATCGACGTAGACCGACAGTTCTTCAAGAGCACGTTCGGTATGGGCGGAAATTCGGCCGCCGACAGGGAGACGCCCCTGGATCGGTCCATGTGTCAGTACGCCGTGGCCGACGGTGCGTCGCTGATCATCGACGACGCCCGCTTGGACCCGATGTTCAAGAACCATCCTGTGGTTCTGGACGGCAGTGTGGTCGCCTACCTCGGCATTCCTCTGATGGACGGCGACGGCAACGCTGTCGGGACGCTGTGCGTATTCGACAACAAGCCGCGTCTGTGGGGCGCCGGCCATGTCCAGATCCTCAGCGATCTCGCCAAGCTCGCCGCTGAGCGCATTTTCGGTTCTGGTTCCCGGACCGAGTAGGGCTCACCGCACGCCTTTCCCCAGGGAACGGGAGCGCTTAGCCGATGATCGGCAGGGCTGCCGTTTCGTTCCACCGGAATCTGGTTGCAGTGCAGGCTTGTTCGTTATTAGTTGCTGTCCGCCACTGCCGTAGACTAGATTTGCTGGGTAACGGTTGTCGCTAGGCGGGGGGTGTTGATGCGGCATCAACCGGCGCACGTGGGTGTGATTCCTGACGGATTGCGGCGTTGGGCGGATGAACACGGTGCCACGTTGC